>NZGH01000008.1 GCA_002690875.1 Rickettsiales bacterium | reverse complement strand
ACATCTATTTTTTTTTTTTTTATATATTTTCTTGTCCATTCAATTTCAGACCGAGCTCGCTTACTGTATAAACCCAAATATATTAGACCCTGGGGTTTTAGAACATTTACGAGAGACTCTAATCCATCTTCTGGTTTTTCCATATGATGTAGGCATCCCGTAGAAATTATTATATCAAACTTTTTATTTAGTAATTCTAGATCTAATAAATCTAAATGGTAGAAATTGATATTTTTAATATTTTTCTCTTTAGCCTTTCTTATGGCATAAGCAAGACTTACACTACTTAGATCTACTGCATGAATTTTTGAATCTTTATATGATGAATATGTAAGAGCTTGTTGTCCAGTACCACATCCAGCTATGAGTATTTCGGGCTCTTTAAAAGAAGTTTGAGAAAATCTTTTTGTTAATTCGTTTATATCAATATTTTCCATCGGTCTTAATGTATATCTCCATCGCGGGAAAGGGTTTTCTTCATACTGACTTTTCATTAATCTTGATGTTTCATTTGAAAAGTTAGACATAGATTTTAGTGACATAGCAACTTGTTTATCCTTATTAGGATCATGAAAAACATATTTTAAAAACTCATTAAATTCATTTGACTTAGAAATATAACTATCTAGTTTTGTTTTTAGATAATTACTTTTACTAAGGGGTTTATACAAAGAAATTAATAAAATACTTAGCTCACAAATATCGTCCTTTTTTTTTATTTTATTCTCTAGCTTTTTTAATAACTCCTTTTCTTCATCGCTTTCATCATAAATAAATTCACTGAAAAAGTTTTGTTCTGCAAAAACAATTAGGAAATAATAAATTTTCACTAAAAATTGGTTATCACTTTTTGATAGGAATTTTGTTAAAAGTTTTTTTCTTATTTTTGTAAGATAAAATTCAAGATCAAGGTCAGTAATTAAACATTTTTTTAGAATTAACTGAAATAATTTTTCATTAATAATATTAAGATCAATTAGACTTGATTTTCTGTTTTTATCATTCCTGTTCTTATAAAAGTTTGTAAGCTTTATTGCTTGAGGAAATGCTAATTGATGATAGATAAAATTATCACTAAAATAAAACTCAGCAATAGTTTTCAAAAAATTATAATTCTTTATGGTTATTTGGTTTCTGCAAAACAAATCAAAATTAATTAAATATAACTCAATGTTATCTTTGTTATTTTTTAAAATATTATGCAAATGGTGCATAGCACCATCAATATCATTTTCCTCTAATTTTTTTTTTCCTAAAGCTACGTTCTTTAAATCATCAGACATTATTAATTTTTATAAATAAAATTTTAAAAATTATTTAAAACTTTCAATCCGCATGAATGTTGTTTTTTTTAATACAAAACTTAAATTGTTAATTTTTCTTAGTGCTTTCATCATATCTTTTTCATTACAATTATGAGTAGTTACAACAATTGTTGCAATTTTTTTATCTTTTGAAATACGATCCTTTTGTAGCATTGACTTCATTGAAATATTATTCTTTTTAAATTCATTTGTAATACCTGAAATAACACCTGGCTGATCTATTGTAGAAAACCTTATGTAAAAACTTCCAGTTCTATCTGTGATATTAATATTTTTTAAATTTTTAATTTTAGACTGGTTTTTTACTTTTAATTCTTTTGTTGATAAATCAATAATATCACTTAATACAGACGTAGCTGTAGGTTGTGAGCCAGCTCCCTCACCTTGAAAAAAACTTTTTTTACAAAAATCAGATTCCACAACAATACCATTAAAAACATCATCAACTTTAGATATCAACTCATTTTTATGAACAAGGCAGGGATAAACAAAGTTAATTAATTTTTTTTGACGAATTTGTGCAATCCCTAAAAGTTTAACCTTATAACCCAATTCCTTAGCATAAATTAGATCAATAAGATCAATATTTCTTATACCCTCAACATAAATTGATTTTAAATCACAATTAATATTGAAGGCTAATGAGGAAAGAATTGCAAGTTTATGAGAGGTATCTATACCGTCGATATCAAAACTTGGGTCAGCTTCAGCATAACCAAGCTGTTGTGCTTTTTCTAAAATTTTTTCAAACTTTGAATTTGAGTTCAACATATTAGTGAGTATGAAGTTTGATGTACCATTTAATATTCCATATATTTTTTTAATTTTATTAGAAATTAAAAAGTCATTTAGTACTTTTAATATAGGAATACCTCCAGCAACTGCTGCTTCGTACTTTATTACACTTTTTTTTCTTTGTGTTATCTCATTTAGTTTTTTCCAATATTTGGAAACAAGAGCTTTATTTGCTGTAACAACATTTTTACCTTTTTCTAAAGCGTTAAATACTATTTTCTTTGAGATTCCATTATCTCCCCCAATGAGTTCAACTAAAATATCGTAATTATCAAAGCTAATTAATCTTTCAGCATCATTAAACAAGTTTATGCTAGGGAGTTTTATACCACTTTTATTGAGTTTTCTCCTTGATGCTATCGCAGTTATTTCAATACCAAACTTTTTTTGAATTGAATTTTTTTTGATTAATTCAATTACTCCTGAGCCAACTGTTCCAATCCCAGCAATGGCAATCTTAGTTTTTTTTACTGACATTAATTAATATATTAAGAAAATTTCGGTTCTTTGATTAGCAGTAGTTCCCGCTGGCATAATTTCTTTAAAGAGTGGTTTTGAATCAGATACACCTTGAGTAATAAGTTTTTCGCTTGGGAAGTTATATCTTTTTATAAAAATTTCAGCAACAGAGTTAGCTCTTTTATCAGAAATAACAAAATTAACGAGCTTATGTTGAGCAATAGGCATGTCTTTTGTTCTTTCGCTAGCATGTCCAATTACTTTAATTTTTGCATTTCTTTCCTTTGCAATTTTAGCAATTTTCTTAATTTTTTTTAGACCAGCGTTATTAACACTGCTCGAGCCAGAGGAAAAGTTAATAGTTGCAACTCTATATTGAATTTGTTCGTCTAAATCTAATTTAGAGCTTTCAAAAGTTTTATCAAATGATAAGACTTCTTGTGAAATTGAGGGGTCAATTACCTCTTCCTGAGTCTCTTCTTGAATTAAGTCAGAAATTGTTTCTTCTTCTTGAACTAAGTCGGAAATTGTTTCTTCTTCTTGAACTAAGTCGGAAATTGTTTCTTCTTTAGTTAAATCAGAGCTGTCATCACTGTCAATCAAGGAGGTATCGTATTCTGTAGTGGGGTTAGCTGGAAGCTTTTCTTCAGCAATTTCAAGCTGATCATCATTAACAAAATCTGTCTCTTCAAAATCCATTTCAGCATCAGCAAGAATTTCCTCTAATGTTGGATCTCTCCCTAGTTCATCAGATAATAATTGATCATCGCTGTCAGAGAGGTCATCAGATGGTGAGACCTTGTCAGCTAAATTTGATACTGTTTCACACGAAGTAAGCATAAAAAGTATCACGACAAATTTTATAAATAATGAGTTTATCACTTTTCGACTTTTCCAGAATTAAAAGTATAAATTAAAAGAAAAAACAACTCAAACTACTTTTTTAAAAATTCTTTACTTAATTGGTCATAGACAAGTGGTGTATTTTTCATTAAATCAATTTCAGTATCAGTTACTTTTCTGACAAATTTAGCTGGATTGCCAGCCCATAATTCAAATTTATTTACTTTTGTTGCTGGTGTAACAACTGCTCCTGCTGCAACAAAACCATATTCATCTATAAAAGAATTATCTAATATAACAGCACCCATGCCAATAAGTGCAAAATTATTAATTCTACAAGCATGAATTGTTGCATTATGTCCTATAGTAACAAAATCACCGATAACTGTGGGAAAACCCTGCTTTCCATTAGCTGAAAACCCATTAGACGAGACATGAATTATTGACCCATCTTGTATATTTGTTTTTTTTCCAATTTTAATAAAATTTACGTCTGCCCTAATAACTGAATTAAACCATATACTTGTATTTTTATCTATAGTTACATCTCCAATTATCTTTACTCCATCAGCAAGAAATACATTTTTACTAATTTGTGGAGTTTTATTTTTATATTTAATTATTCTAAAGTTCATTTTAAATTAAGGATTCATTCTCTTTAAAATCAAACATCAAGTTCATATTTTGAATTGCTTGTCCAGCAGCCCCTTTGATTAAATTATCAATAGAGCTAATTATTAAAATTTTTTTTTTTTCATAATCTTCGAATATGTTTATAAAAACATTATTTGTTCCTTGAACCTCTGATAGTTTTACAGGTTTTTCATTCTTTATTTTTACAAAAAAGGTTCCGTTATAATAATTATTTATAGCATCTTTAATTTGCTTAAGCTCTATATCTTCATGATCAATATAAATATTTGATTGTAAGCCACTAAAAATTGGTAAAAGATTGGGAACAAAAGTAAAGGAAACTTCTTTATTAAATTTTTTTATTTCTTGGTCAATTTCTGGAAAATGTTTATGAGATGTTACGGAATAAGAGTAAAAATTGTTGTTCAACTCAGCTGACAATTTATTCTCAACTGTTTTTTTTCCCGCACCACTAACTCCAGATTTTGAATCAATAATTATATGGCCTGAATTTACTATTTTATTTTCTAACAGTGGTATTAAAGGAATCAAAATTGATGTTGGATAACAGCCTGGATTAGAAATAAATTTAGATTTTTTTATTAAATTTTTATTAATTTCAGATAGTCCATAAACAAATTTATCTTTTAAGTGAAAATTTTTATGAGAAGTTTCGTAAAAATATTCGTAGGTTTTTTTATTTTCTAACCTAAAGTCTCCAGATAAATCAATAATAGAAATATTAGGATCTAAATTTTCTATAATTTTTGACTGAAACATACCTGGTGGCAAACAACTAAAAATCAAATCTACTTTGCTAAAATCAAAATCATTGTGGTCACTAATTTTTAATTTGGGTAAGTCTTTAATATTAGGATGAAGTTCATCCAAATTCTCACCAATTTTGGATTTTCCAAAAACACCAACAATTGTTGTTTTTTTATGTTTATTCAAATAATAGAGAAGTTTTGAGCCTGTATATCCAGTAACTCCAAAAACACATACATTTAAAGACATTGATTATCTCTTCGAAAATTGGGGACTTCTTCTTGCTTTATGTTTTCCGAATTTTTTTCTTTCAACTTTTCTAGCATCTCTTGTTAAAAAACCCATTTTTTTGAGTTTTTTTCTCAATGAGGGTTCAAGATTAACTAAAGCTCTGCTTATTCCATGTCTTATGGCTCCAGCCTGACCAGACAGTCCACCACCAGATACTGTTGTAAGAATTTCTATCTTATCTAAATTTTCAGTTTTTGATAATGGAGCTTCTAATATTGATGTATAAATTTTTCTTAAAAAATATTTTTCTACAGGCTTACCATTAACAACTATTTTTGGTTGTCCATATTTAATCCAAACCCTTGAAACAGATGTTTTTCTGCGTCCAGTGGCATAGGCTCTTCCTAATTTATCCAATACTGGTTTTTTTTCCTCATCAAGGTCAATGGGGTTTGACGAGTTACTTATACTAGTTTTAATTTCTTTATCTTCAGTCATTTTAGCTAAATATATTTTTTCTATTTAAAGAAGCAAAATCAAGCACTTCTGGTTTCTGTGCATCAAGATTATGATTATTATCACTAAAAACTTTTAAATTTGAAAGCTGTTTTTTCGATAACGCATTAGAATTCATCATTCTTTGGACAGCTTTTGTTAAAACGAGTTCAGGGTTCTTTCCAGATATAATATCTAAAAACTTAGTTTCTTTTATCCCCCCAGGATATCCAGTATGTTTAAAGTAAGTTTTTTTTTTTTCTTTTGAACCAGTTAATCTTATGCCTTTAGCATTTATTACAATTACATTGTCTCCACAATCTAAATGTGAGGTGTAAGTTGTCTTATGTTTTCCTCTGAGAATCATAGATATTTTAGAGGCAAGTCTTCCTAAAACCAAGCCGTTAGCATCAATCAAATACCACTTCTTTTTTATATCTTTTTGTTTTAATGAAAACGTCAACATAATACTAGAAGAACTTAGCTTAAAATTTTAAAGTGTCAACATTAAATTCTACTCTGCATTCTTTGCAAACCAGTTCGCATAATCAAAATTAGGGAGTCCAGATTTAATCTCAACAACTAACGGAATTTTATAATTATGTATTCTGTTAATGTATCTTTCAATTTCACTTTTTTTTAATTTGGTTTTTATAATCATTATTATTTCATTGGTAACGTTTATAGACCCGCCATCTAGATAAAAGCTGTTTACATTTTTAATTAAATTTATACACACTGCTTTTTTATCGGTAAGAAATCTCTTACTAATACTTTTAGCATTATTCAAATCAGATGTGGTTGTGTAGTATATTTTCATTTCTCCTCCTTGCAATTTTCTCGTGGTCGGGGCGACTGGACTTGAACCAGCGACCTCCCGCCCCCCAGACGGACGCGCTACCAGGCTGCGCTACGCCCCGATTTTTAATATAAATCTTTTAGTTTATTGATTAACTGCTTAATTTCTTTTATAAGGGTTTGTTTTTCCTTTTCTACAAAAATATTTTTCATCAAAACTTTTTTTGCTCCTTGAATAGAGTATTTATCCTCATGTAATAATTTTTTAATAATTATTAAGTTAGAAATTTGTTTTTTATCAAAATATCTATTTCCGCCTTTTCTTTTTATTGGTTTGATTGAATCAAATTTTTTCTCCCAAAACCTAATTACATAAACAGGTACGTTAATTATTTGTGAGACTTCACCTATAGTTCTTAATGCATCAAGATCTTTCATCAGGGTTATTCATATTTGAATTAATTGAATTGTGAAGATATTCTGATACTTTAAATGTTACAACATTTCTTGATGAAATCATTACCTCAACTTTAGTTTTCGGGTTTCTTCCAACTCTAGTTTTCTTATTTTTAATTCTAAAAATGCCAAAGTTTACAATTTTTACTTCATTTTTTTTTTTGAGGCTTCCAACAATCAAATCTAACATACTTTCAAAAAAAACTTTAGATTCTCTTTTTGATAACCCTATTGATTCATTTATGTGGGTAACAGTGACTGCTTTTGTAACAACTTTTGAAGTCATAGAATACTTATTTACTAAAATTGACTATAATAGTATATTATTGTAATCACAATAACCTTAATTAATTATGACCATAGTATTCATTTATAATTTAAGTTTTTTTATTAAGTATTAAAAGTCTGGGTGAAATTGTAAAACTAATATTTTTAAACTTTTAGAATACAACTTCCCCAAGTTAACCCACCTCCAATTGCACAGAGTGCTAAAATATCATTTTTTTTTAATTTTCCTGATTTATGGGCACTTGCCATTGCAAGTGGAATTGATGCAGCTGAGGTGTTAGCATGAAACTTAACAGTACTTATTGTCTTAGCCTCTGAAATTCCAAGTTTTTTTGCTGTACTAAGAATAATTCTTTGGTTAGCTTGATGCGGAATAAACCAACTTATATCTTTAACAGAAAGATTACATTGAGATAAAGCTTGCTCTGTTGATTCACTTAACTTCTTAACAGCATGTTTGAAAATATCTTGACCAACCATTCTTATTTTACCAACCTTTTGATTTAGTGAGGGGCCTCCATCAGCATAAAGACTGTCGATCCATTTACCATCTGAATAGATTTTTGATGCTAAGATTCCCTTTTTTTTTTGTGAGGATGAGATTACCAAACATCCTGCGCCGTCACCAAATAAAACACATGTTCTTCTATCTTTCCAATCAATAATTTTTGATAAAGTTTCTGCTCCAACTAGTAAAATTTTATTATATTTTCCTGATTTAATGAAAGAATCAGCTATTTGAATACCATAAATAAAACCTGAGCAAACAGCTTGTATATCAAAGGAGGGGATATTACTAATTTTAAAATAGTTTTGTACTTTTGTAGCAGTTGATGGGAAAGTATTATCAGGTGTTGTAGTAGCGATTATTATACAGTCAATTTCTTTAGGATCTATGTTAAAAGAATTAAAAGCATCTTCGGATGCTTTAATTGCTAGATGAGATGTAAATTCTTTTTTTTCAGCAATGTGTCTTTGTTTAATACCAGTTCTAGAAAAAATCCATTCGTCTGATGTATCAACAAATTTTTTTAGATCTTCATTTTTTAATAATTTTTGTGGAAGGTAATAACCATAAGCTGTTATCTCAGAAAAACTCATATAAATACCTTCAACTCTCTATTTTTTTTTTAATTTCATCAATATAAGAGTTTTCAATCAAGGAAACTGCTACACCAATTGCATTGCTAAAACCAAATGCATCCGTACCACCATGACTTTTGACTACAATACCGTTTAAACCAAGTAAGACTGCACCATTATATTTTCTCGGATCAATTCTTGTTTTGAATCTATTAATTGCTGGTTTAGATAAAAGATAGCCAACTTTAGAAATTAGTGAGCTTGCATAAGCATTTTTTAAGAAAGTAAAAATTAATTCAGCAACTCCCTCTGCTGTCTTAAGCGCAATATTTCCCGAAAAACCATCTGTGACTATTACATCGACAATACCTTTATTAATGTCATTACCTTCAACATATCCAAAAAAGTTAATCTTGGAGTTCATCTTTTTCAAATCATCAAAGGTTCTTTTTACAACTGTATTACCTTTTATTTGTTCTGAACCGACATTAAGTAGTCCCAATTTTGGATGTCTTATACCAAGAACAGACCTTGAAAACATATCACCCATTATAGCAAATTGAACCAAGTTTTCACTTGAACATTCTACATTAGCACCAAGGTCTAGAATCACAGTTTGACCTTTCATTGTTGGCATTAATGCAGCAATAGCTGGTCGATCAATAGCCTTTATTGTTTTTAAAACAAATTTTGATATTGCCATCAATGCACCTGTATTACCTGCTGAAACTAATCCATCGCACTCATTAAGTTTAATAGAATTTATTCCTAGTCTCATACTTGACTTCTTCAATTTTCTTAAAGCATTAACTGGTTGATCAGTTGAACGTATACTCTCAGAGGTATGAATGAATTCATAATTATTTAAATTTGAAATCTTTTTAAGCTCATCTTTTGACTTGTTTTTATCACCAAATAATACAAATTTAACATTGGGATAAGCTTCGGAAGCGATTGCAACACCCTCTATAGTAGTTTTTGGACCAAAGTCTCCACCCATAATATCAATGGCAAGAATAATTTTTTTCAAATTATCTCCAGATCTAGCTATCAGAATCTAGTTCATTATTCTCATCTATGTTTTCCATACTTATAATTGACTTTTTATTATAATAACCGCACGATGAACAAATGTGATGGCTTAATTTTAACTCCCCACAATTTGGACATTCTATAAAATTACTCGATGAAAGTCCAAGATGAGAGCGACGCATGTTTCTTTTTGAGGGAGTAGTTTTTCTTTTTGGAACGGCCATAATTTTACCTTTAACATGTTTGTGTACAAAATAAATAGATTCATTACAATGTTTTTTTTTTTTTAATTATTAATCAAAGCAAATTCAAATTTAAGATCTTCAAAATCTGAAACTTTAAGTATTGAAAAGTATTTTATATTTACAAAAATATATTCACCTAGCTTTCTGTAATTAATGTTTTTAAAGATAAAGTTCTTAATTAAACATTTTTGTATTTTTTTTAAGTCTCCATCTAATAAAATATCAAACTCTAAAGTATATGAATTTAGTCTTCCATAAAAATTTTCAACTAACTTTCTTATTTTTCTTGGAACACTAGAATCTGATTCTCCGGCCTCTCTTAGAAGAGACTCTAAGTCTTTGATAAAAAATCTAATGATTGAATCAATATTTTTTTCATTTAATTTAGAAGTTTTCATATACCAAAGTATTAAAATTAGATTGAGTTCAAAAATTTCTAATCTGCAATTAAACTCATCTGGTATTAAAATATCTTTAAAAAAAAAATTTTTTTTTGATTGTTCAATAATTTTATTATAAATAGATAGTAGGAAATTATTCATGTTTTTAAAGCCAGTATACAGTTTTTTATTTCTACTTTTAATTTTATTTTCATTAAACTCTTGTATAAGCCAGAAATTAGTTCACGGAAACCTTCCTGATGCTCAATTAGTTTCTATTTTGAAAATTGGTATTGATAATAAAAAAACAACAACTAAAATTTTAGGTGAACCTACGTTCATGGGGGTGTTAGGTGATAATTCATTTTATTACGTTGGAACAGTAAATTCAAAATTAGCATTTTTAGACCCTAAGTTAGATACTCAGTTTATTTTAGAGCTTAATTTCGATAAGAATAATAAACTAAAAAAACTTTATCTATATGACGAAAATGAAAGTATAGATGTTTCAATGTCATCTTTAGAGACTGAACATTCTGGGAAAAAGTTGACTTTTCTTCAACAAATTTTTGGTAATATTGGTGTAGGTGGTATGGGAAGAGGAACAATTATCGGAAGTGGAAAAGCAGACAACTAATACTTAGGACAACATTGATAAAAGAAGAATTGAAACAATATTGACAATTTTTATCATAGGGTTGATGGCTGGTCCCGCAGTATCCTTGTAAGGGTCACCAACTGTATCACCAGTAATAGCTGCTCTATGTGCTTCAGAGTTTTTACCTCCAAAATTTCCATCCTCAATGTATTTTTTAGCATTATCCCATGCTCCACCACCAGATGTCATGGAAATAGCCACGAATAAACCTGTTACAATTGTTCCAAGAAGCATTGCGCCTAATGAAGTAAATGCAGCAGAAGAATCACCGGATATAAATAAAATTAAATAGTAAGTAATAAATGGAGCTAAAACAGGAAGAAGAGATGGAATTATCATTTCGTAGATGGCACCTTTTGTTAAAATATCAACCGCTTTACCATATTCTGGTTTTGATCTTCCTGTCATTATACCTTTGTTTTCAGCGAATTGCCTTCTAACCTCATTTACAATTTTTGTTGCAGTTTTTCCAACAGCGGTCATCCCCATCGAACCAAATAAATATGGTAACATCCCCCCTATTAACAACCCTACTACAACATAAGGATCGTCTAAAGAAAATTTAACATCAAGGTTTGGAAAGTAGTATTTTAAATCTTGAGTGTAAGCCCCAAAAAGAACTAAAGAAGCTAGCCCTGCTGATCCTATAGCATATCCTTTGGTAACTGCTTTAGTAGTATTACCTACAGCATCAAGTGCATCAGTTGTCTTTCTAACGCTTTCAGGTAAGTTAGACATTTCCGCTATCCCACCAGCATTATCAGTAACTGGACCATATGCGTCTAAAGCAACAATCATTCCTGCTAAAGCAAGCATCGTAGTTGCAGCAATTGAAATACCATAAAGACCAGAAAACTTATATGAGAATATTATACCTAAAATAATAACAATTGTAGGTAAAGCTGTCGACTGCATCGAAACCGCTAAGCCTTGAATAATATTAGTGGCGTGACCTGATTGAGATGAATTTGCAACTGACTTGACTGGTGAAAATTCAGTACTTGTATAATATTCTGTAATCCACACTATTAAACCGGTAACAGTCAAGCCAACTAATGAACAATAAAATAAGTCTACACCAGCAAAGGATTCAATGAACAGATCACTGTTTACTATTACTTTATCCATACCTATAAGATATTCGGTGCCTATATAAATTAGAACTATGGATGCCAAAGCTGTTATAATTAAACCCTTATATAAAGCACCCATTATACTCTGTGATTCCCCTAATTTTACATAGTAAGCACCGACTAACGAAGAAATTATACAAACTCCAGCGATCAATAAGGGGTACATCATAAAAATCTGCTGATCGGAACCTTGAAATAAAATTAGACCCAAAACCATTGATCCAACTATAGTAACAGCATATGTCTCGAATAAATCAGCAGCCATACCAGCACAATCACCAACGTTATCACCAACATTATCAGCAATCACAGCAGGGTTTCTTGGATCATCTTCAGGAATCCCAGCTTCAATTTTTCCTACTAAATCAGCCCCAACATCTGCTCCTTTTGTAAAAATACCTCCACCAAGCCTAGCAAATATTGAGATTAACGAGGCTCCAAAGCTTAATGCAACCATCCCCTCGATAACTTTTCTACCCTCTAGAGAGGTAAAATATTCAAGAAAAAAATAATAACTAACCAAACCTAATAGTCCTAATCCAACGACTAAAAATCCAGTTATAGCACCAGATTTAAAGGAAATATCAAGAGCTTTTTCAAGACTTTGAGTAGCTGCCTCGGTGGTTCTCACGTTTGCTCTAACAGATACAAACATTCCAATGTAACCTGCAAGACCTGATAAAAAAGCTCCAATTACAAACCCTATAGAAACGAAAGGGTTTTCCATCAAATAAAAAAGAATTACTGCTATTAAAACTCCAACAATAGAAATTGTTAAATATTGTCTATTAAGGTAAGCTTGCGCACCCTCTTGAATAGCTGATGCAATTTCAATCATTCTATCTGAACCTTGAGGTTCTTCTAGTATCTTTTTTATTGTAAACCCACCGTAGAGGAGAGAGAGAATTGAACAAAAAAATACGATAAAGAATTCTACTGACATAGTCTAAGAAATGTTTATAGCACAATATAATTCATCTTCAACTGCAAAATTTAAAAATGACTAAAACCATCTTTGTGAAATTTTATAATTTTTTTATTTTCGTCACGAACTACTAAACCGCTTCCCTCTTTAAAGTAACCAACACATTTAATATTTTTAATTTTTTTTTTTTTTAATAAAGATTTTTTTTTAGGACTTACAGAAAAGAATAATTCATAATCCTCACCAGAACAAAGAATGTATTCCCAAATTTTTTTTTTATCTTTCATGCTATTATAAATTTTTTTCAAATGATTAGATAATGGAATTTCGTTTAAGAAAATATTTGCCTGTAGGTTTGAAGTTTTAGAAATGAATTTAGTTTCTTTTAAAAATCCATCTGAAATATCCTTGCAAAAATCAGCAATACCAACAAGTGATCTTCCTAACTTTATTTGTGGCACTGGAGTGTAAAGTTTATTAAGAAAAAAATTTTTTTCTGATTTATCAATCGAAGAAAATTGACCTTTTTTTATTCGCAATCCAATTCCTGCATCACCTAAAGTACCCGAAACAAAAATTTCTGAACCTTCATAAGCAGTTGTTTTTTTATGAAACCTTCCTGAAACTATACCCAAAATGGTAACTGACATAAAAATATTTTTTGAACTTCCCAAATCTCCCCCAAATAGTTTCAAATTAAATTTTTTAGTATCATTTGCCAAACCTTCACAAAATTTTTTTAGCCATAGTTTATGATTGAGTTTTGGGATGGATAGATTTAGTATATAACCATAGGGTTTAGCACCCATTGCTGCAATATCAGAAAGATTTACTCTCAATAGCTTTTGTGCCAAACAAAAAGGATCATCAAGTTTATCAAAATGAATATCTTCAATCATCATATCTGAAGAAATAACCATATTTTTTTTTTTATTTAAAAAAGCTGCATCGTTTGATAACTTGAGTGATTCAGAATTTTTAGCTATTGGTAAAAAGTATTTTTGGATAATTTTTTGTTCTTCATTCATTTAAAGTATGTTTCTTTTGAAGATTAAAATAAATTTTTTCTAATATAGCATTGGTGAATAAGTACTCCTTCTCAGTGTAAAAAATTTCCGTAAACATTATATACTCACTTGCAATTATTCCGATTGAAGTATTCTTCGAAATAATCATTTCTGTAACTGCTACCCTAAGAATTGATAATAAAACAATTGGAAGTCTATTTAAATTCCAGTCTTTTTCAAGATTAGACTCAATTAGACTATCAACTTTATTTTTTTCTTCATTAAAGGTAACCAATAAAGTTTCAAGGAAATTTTTATTCAACTTATATCTTTGTGTAGTAATTTTAAAATCAAACTCAGGTTTGAACTCACTAGCATTTAAAAAGTAACTTTTAATTCCTTCATAGTCATTTTGATAATTTGAATTATAAAGAGCCTGTATAGCAACATATCTAGAACAGGTTTTAGATGAAACTTTTTTATTCATTGATTTTTTTTATTAAATTCAAACATGTTTTAGCAGCCAACCCACCTAAATCTTTTTTTTTTGGATCAGACCTTTCTAATGCTTGTGAATAATTATCAACAGTTAACAAGGCCGATGATAAGGGCAAAATATTTTCGTAAGCAACTTTATAAATTTGAGAAAATGTAATGTTTTTTACTACTTCATAATGATCAGTTTCACCTCTTATAACACAACCAATAATTATATACCCCAGATATTGTTTTTTATACTTTTCTAAAAAGTATGGAATTTCCAATGAACCACTTATACTTTTTAATTCAAATTCAATCTTTTCACTTTTCAAAACATTTAATATTCCCTTTTGAAGGTTTTTTGAGATTTCAGGATAAAAATTTGATGATATAATCAATATTTTTTTATAAAAGTCTTTTTTTTCCATTTATCTCTAACCCGAAACCATCCACTCCAATTATTTTTTTTGTAGAAGTAGTTAATAATGTTATTTTTTTTGCTCCTAAATCAGTTAGAATCTGAGCTCCAATTCCATACTCTTTAAGAATGCTTTTTCTTTTAACGTGAAAATCTTTGTCTAAAAGCTCCTTTTTTGGGTTTCTTATAATAACAATTATACCATTCTCTTCCTTTGAAATTATATTAATTGACTTTGATAACACATTGTTTTCAGGGTCCAATAAATCAGAATAAATGTTTAAACTATGCATACGAACTAAAATATTTTTTGTTGACGAAACCTTACCTTTAACCAATACTAAATGTTCTGTACCATCTATAATATTTTTGTAAATAAAAGTCTTAAAATCTTTAAGGTAATTAATTTTTGAATTTTCAGTTCTTACGCATTTGACTAATTTTTCCTTTTTAACTTTATATTCTATAAGGTCTTTAATAGATGACATTTTTAATTTATGTTTTTTACAAAATTTTACTAAATCTTTGAGCCTTGCCATGGTACCATCGTCGTTCATAATTTCACAGATAACACCATATGGAAACTTTTGATTCGTGGCCATTCTAGCTAAATCCACTGCAGCTTCAGTATGACCAGCTCTAACTAATACACCTCCATCGTTAGCTAACAGAGGAAAAATGTGTCCAGGACTTACCAAATCACTTGGTTTTGATTTATTTGAAACTGCAACTTTAATAGTTTGAGCTCTATCTTGAGCACTTATACCAGTAGTGACACCTCTTTTAGCTTCTATTGAAACTGTAAATGCAGTTCTATGCCTACTTTTATTACTATCAGTCATAAGTTTAAGTTTCATTTTGTTAAATCTTTTTTTATCTAAGGCTAAGCAAATCAAACCCCTTGCAAATTTTGCCATAAAATTTATTTTTTCTGCAGATACGGATGATGCACAAAATATTAAATCTCCTTCATTTTCTCTTTTTTCATCGTCAACAATTACTACCATCTTGCCTTGTGATAAATCCTCAATAATTTCATCTACTGGTGAAAGAAAACTATTCATTTTTTTAAAGCCTTAAATACGTATCTTGCTAACATATCTATTTCTGTATTCATAAAATCTCCGACTTTATTAAATTTTAATGATGTGCTTTCCCAAGTATGAGGAATTATTGCCACTTTGAAAGACTTGTTTGATACATCGTTTACAGTTAATGAAATTCCATTAATAGCAATTGAGCATTTATCAGTTAAAAATTTCATTATGTTTTCACTAGCCTCGAATTCAAATAACCAAGAATCTTTTAATTTTTTTATATTATTTATTTTACTGAACCCGTCAACGTGACCGAAAACCATATGTCCACTAATTTCTTGTCCCATTTTCAAAGATTTCTCTAAATTAATATAATCGCCAACTTTTAATTTCGATAATGTTGTTTTTTCTAAAGTTTCAGGAGACAAGTCAGAGAAAAAAACTTGTCCTTCAATCCTAGAAACTGTCAGGCATACACCGGCGCAACTAATTGACTCTCCCATTTTTATGTTTGAGAAGGAAGTTTCAATAGAAATTACCTCTCTATTTTTACTAGTATATTTTACTAGACCAATATCTTTTATTATTCCTGAAAACATTCTTGAAATTACTTTCTGGTTAAAATTTCTAATGTATCATTTCCAAATCTTTTTACATCTTTTTTCAAAAGCTTGATTTTTGATAAATCGTCTAACTCAAATGCTGTTGCATTTAAACCCTTTCCACCGATAAAGAAATTACCTCTAAAAATAAAAATATCGTCAAATTTTTTTTCTTTTAGGAATAATGAAAAAATTTTTGCTCCCCCTTCAACTAATAAATTACTAACTCCCATGCATGCAAGTTTTTTAAGAATATTTTCTAAATTATACTTTTTTTCAACTAAAGTAATCACCTCCACATTTAATTTTAAAAACTTTTTTTTCTTCTCGCTACTTTTTTGTTGAGTAAATATTAATGTTTTATATTTTTTACAGTTTTTAAAAATTTTGAAACCGACATCTAAATCAAGTTTTCTGCTAAGAATCACTCTTAAAGGAGTAAACTTTTCAAGTTGATTAATTCTTGAAGTTAATAAGCAATTATCTACCTTAACTGTATTTGATCCAACAAGAATCGCATCCATTTTTGACCTTATAATATGGTTGAAGGTATTCGATTGTTCGTTGGTAATTTTTGTTTTTTGTTTCTTTCTTGCAATGTGACCATCTAAAGATGTTGAAATTTTTAAAAAAACTCTGGGTCTTTGAACTTTTCTATTTAAAAAATATCCTCTATAAATTTCGTCTATTTCTCTAGACAAATAACCATTACTTACTTCTATATTATTTTCTATAAGTTTTTTTTTCCCTTTTCCGTTTACTCTTTTATCAGGGTCAGTAGTAGCAAAGACAACTCTATTTATAAATTTTGAATCAATAATTTTTGAAACACAGGATTCACCTCTTCCTTTATGACAACATGGTTCAAGTGTTGAATAAAGTGTATATTTTTTATTTTTTTTAAAATTGAAATTATGAATCGCATTATATTCTGCATGAGGTCTTCCAGAGTAACTAGTCATTCCTAAAGAAACAATTTTATTAACTTTATAAAGTGTATTGGATTCAACTAAAATTGAAACTACAGGGGGGTTGGGAAATGTTTTCCCAGCTATTTGTTTTAAGACAGACGTAGCTATTTTTATATAATTTAAATCAAAATACACTTAAAGGTTAATCATTTTTAAGATTTAAATTTTTATCAATGAATTTTCTGAAATCGTCAGTTTCTTGGAAGTCTCTATAAACGGATGCAAACCTAAGGTATGCAACTCTATCTAATTCTTTCAACGCATCCATTACTAGTTCCCCTATTAACTTGGAAGGAATTTCTGTTTCACCAGAGCTTTCAAGCCTTTTTTGTATACTATTAGCTATTAACTCTATCTGTTGAGCTTCTACAGGTCTTTTTCTGCAAGAGACTCCTATGGATCTAACAAGCTTTTCTCTATCAAAAATAACTCTTGATTCATCCTTTTTTATCACCATAAGATCTCTAAGCTGAACTCTTTCAAATGTGGTAAATCTAGCAGCACATGCTGGGCATTGTCTTCTTCTTCTTATAGAATTGTTGTCATCAGAAGGCCGTGAATCCTTTACTTGTGTTTCATCATGGCCGCAGAATGGACAACGCATTTATTATCCCTTAAATAGCTTGGCTATAAATTGGGAATTTGTCGCATAAAGCTTTAACTTTTAATTTTACTTCAGATTCTACTTTTGAATTGTCATCAGGGTTATGTGAAAGACCGTCAAGAACATCGCCAATGAGGTTTCCAATTTCTCTAAATTCATTTTCTCCAAATCCTCTGCTAGTACCAGCCGGAGATCCAAGCCTGATACCAGAAGTTACAAAAGGACTTTCAGGATCAAATGGTACTCCATTTTTGTTGCAGGTAATACCAGCATTTTCAAGGGACCTTTCAGCTGCCTTTCCTGTCAAATTTTTTGGTCTCAAATCAACGAGAACTAAGTGAGTATCCGTTCCACCAGATACAACTGCAAGGCCTCTTTCTAGCATGACATCAGAAAGAACCTTGGAATTACTAACTACTGCGTTAATATAATCCTTAAATTCAGGTTTAAGGGCTTCACCAAATGCTACTGCTTTAGCACAGATAACATGCATAAGTGGACCTCCTTGAAGACCCGGAAAAACTGCGGAATTGATTTTTTTTGCATGATCAGGGTTGTTAGTCAATACTATTCCTCCTCTAGGACCTCTCAGTGTTTTGTGAGTAGTAGATGTGACAACGTCTGCAAATTCAAGAGGGTTAGGGTAAACACCTGTAGCAACTAAACCAGCAAAGTGAGCCATATCTACAAGAAATAAGGCACCGACTTTGTCAGCGATTTCTTTGAATTTTTTAAAGTCAATGATTCTAGGATAAGAAGAGCCGCCTGCAATAATTAATTTGGGCTTATGTTCTAGCGCAAGACCCTCAACCTCGTCAAAATCAATGAGTGTTGTATCTTTATTGACACCATATTGAACTGCATTGAACCATTTTCCTGATTCATTGGGAGGAGCTCCATGAGTTAAATGGCCACCTGCAGCAAGGGACATACCCATAATTGTGTCACCAGGCTTTAAAAGAGCTAGAAAAACAGCCTGATTAGCTTGTGAACCTGAATGAACTTGAACATTAGCAAAATCTGCATTGAACAATTTTTTTATTCTATCGATACATATATCTTCAACAACATCAACGTGCTCACACCCTCCGTAATATCTTTTACCAGAGTATCCTTCAGCATACTTATTTGTAAGTATCGTGCCTTGTGCTTCTAAAACCGCCTTCGAAACAATGTTCTCTGAGGCAATAAGCTCGATTTGATCATTTTGTCTATGATATTCGTTTTTGATAGCATCAAGTACCATTGGATCTGTTTGCGTTAAACTGCTTTCGAAAAAAACTTGTGGTGTCATAATATCTCCTATTTAATTGATTCTACATGATTAAACTTTTCAAGTCTAGCTTGATGTCGTCCACCTTCAAATTCTGACTTAAAAAACATAGTAAAACATTTAATGGCTTCATCGAAAGAAATCAACCTCGAACCCAAAACTAAAATGTTGGCATTATTATGTTGTCTAGACAACTTTGCCATATTTTCATTAAAACACAAAGCTGCTCTGACGTTGTTGTATCTATTTGCGACCATTGACATTCCTACACCGCTTCCACAAATAAGCACACCTGATATATTTTTTGTTGATATCTCATTAGCTAGTTTGTGAGCAAAATCAGGGTAGTCTACGGATTCTTCTGAATGTGTACCAAAATCCTTGAATTCAAATTGCTTTTTAAAATAGTTCATTAATTTATTTTTTAGAACAAAGCCAGCGTGATCACTTGCTATTAATATTTTAATCACTTTGTTCTCCAAGTTTTTTTAAATCTTTTTTTAACTCTGAAGATAAAAAATAAAGTCCTATTATATTAGGAACTGACATTGCAAAAATCATAGAATCAGAAAAATTAATTACACTTCCTAAATTCATTGATGTTCCAATAATAGTAAAACTTAAAAATATTAGTTTAAAAGAATAATCACTTACCTTACTAATACCAAAAAGATATGTCCAACATCTTAACCCGTAATATGACCAAGTAATGAGAGTTGATAATGCAAATAGAGTGATTGCAACAGCTAAGAGAATTGGAAACCAAGTAAATACTGACTCAAACGCCTGTGATGTTAACTCGACACCTTGAATTCCATCTGCATTATTATACACACCTGTTATAATTATTACTAAAGCAGTCATGGAACAAACTAAAATTGTATCTATAAAAGGTGATAAAAGAGACATGAAACCAGTATTTAAGTGATTATCGCTTTTAGCTGGAGCATAAGCAATTGGGGCTGAACCAATACCAGATTCATTTGAAAAAACTGCCCTTTTTATTCCTGCAATCATCGAACCAATCACACCCCCGGTTGTCGCTTCAAGACTAAAAGCACCAACAAAAATCAATTTAAATGTTTCAGGTAATAAGGAAAAATGATTTCCAATAATTAAGATACAAGAGGATACGTAAACTAAAGCCATAAGTGGAACTAATTTTTCGGTAACTTTACCAATAGACTTGATTCCACCAAAAATTATTAAACCAACAATAATTGCAAAAATACTTCCCCCAAGCCAACCCTTGTTGTACAAAGGACTACTTAAACCTCCAGATGCCTCTACTATTTGCTGAAAAGCCTGGTTAGCTTGAAACATATTACCACCTCCAAAAGAACCTCCAATGCAACAAATTGCAAAAAAAATAGCAAGAAATTTTCCAAGTTTAGGTAACCCACAATTATCCAATCCATCAGATAAGTACCTAATTGCTCCACCTGAAACTGTCCCATCACTATGAATAACTCTGTATTTATGACCTAGGCTAACCTCAACAAATTTAAGAGTCATTCCAAAAAAAGCGGTAATGACCATCCAAATCGTCGCACCTGGACCTCCAATGGATATCGCAACTGCAACACCAGCAATATTACCTAAACCTATGGTACCCGACATAGCGGCAGTAAATGACTGAAAATGAGTAATCTCTCCAGGGTGACTCTCATTATCGTATTTTCCAAATGCAACGCTTATTGCTCTTTTGAAATACCTAATATTTAGAAATTTAAAGTAGATTGTAAAAAATAGACTTGCAAACAACAACCAACACACAATAAATGGAATATTCTCACCGAAAAAGTTGAAACTACTAAAAACAAAATTAGTAATCAAATCAGAAACAGGCCCAAGAATTAAATCTATTTTTTCGTCAATTGATTGTTCTGTCATAAAATTTTAATCATTCAAGTTTATTTTAATTTTTCAACCTAATATCTCAATAATTTTTTGGTAACAGTCGTAAAGTGAATTTTCTTCAATGCAATATGGTGGCATAATATAAACCGTATTTCCAAGAGGCCTTAACAACAAACCATTTTCTAAAAACTTTTTTTTTAAAAAATCACTCTCTTTGGACCCATATTTTAGATAAATTTTATTATAATCAAAGGCAGCTATGCTTCCTATTGTTCTTACTTTTGATACACTGCTTTTTTTTGAAATTTTTTCTAAACATTCTTTATGAATCAAACTAATTTTTTTAATCTTTTTAAAGGTATTTTCTTTTTTAAATAAATCTAAAGAGGCCAATGCTGATGCACAAGCAACTGGGTTAGCAGTGTAAGAGTGACCATGTAAGAAAGCCTTAGAAATATCACCACCAAAAAAATTATCATGAATTTTTTTGTCAAATACCGTTGCTGCGAGAGGAAGATAACCTCCTGTTAAAGACTTTGCCAAACAAATTATATCTGGTTTAATTTTTAAATAATCTGCTGCAAACATTTTTCCAGTTCTTCCAAATCCAGTCATTACTTCATCAAAAATAATTATAATTCCAGAATCTTTGAATTTCTTCAAAACTTTATCAAGAAATTCAGCCCTACAAATTTTCATTCCTGACGCTCCTTGAATTATTGGTTCAATAATTACGGCGGCGATTCTTTTGCCATTTTTATCTATAATTTTTTCTGTTTCCTCTAATGCAATCTTTTCAGCTCTCTCAATATCGTTTTTTCCACTCCAGTATTCAGGAAAAGGAATAAAAAATTGTTTTTGAATGACATCTTCAAAAGGCTTATAAAACCCTGAACTGTAACCTACAGACATAGCTCCGAAAGTATCTCCATGATATCCACCGATCATAGAGACAAATTTATTTTTTTTTTCTCCGATATTTGACCAATACTGGATAGCTATTTTCATAGCTATTTCTACCGCAGTTGAACCATTATCAGAGAAAAACACTCTTGAAAGATTTTTTGGTAAAATTGAAACCAACTCTTTTGCGAGATCAACTGCTGGCTTATGAGTAAAATCAGTAAATAAAACATGTTCAAATTTTTGTAACTGATTATCAATAGCCTTAATAATTTCTTTTTTACCATGACCATGAATGTTAACCCACCAAGATGAAATTAAATCGAAATATTCTTTTCCATCTATATCCATAAGCTTATCATCTTTAGCTGATGAAATTACTAATGGATCATAGTCATTTGAAAGCTTTGTAAAAGGATGCCAAATATATTTTTTATCATCAGATTTAATTTTTTTTTTTCATATTAGATTTCAATTTTTTTAGTAAAAGTTTGAATAGTATTTTTAGACAATTCTCTAGCTACCGGCAACCTACCTAGTATTTTTATATTTTTTTTCAAAATTTTTTTTCCAAAAAACTTTATTGTTTCAATCGTTTCTAACTCTTTTTTTCCAAAAAAAATGATTCCCAACAGATTTATTTTTTTTTTTTTTATAACCTCTAAGGACATAAGTGTATGATTTATAGTACCTAGTTTTGTTCTACTTACTAATATTAAAGGAGTATTCAATTTTTGACATAAATCACTCATTAAATAATTTGAATTAATAGGAACATTTAATCCACCGGCACCTTCAATTACAAGTTTTTTTGTTT
>NZGH01000007.1 GCA_002690875.1 Rickettsiales bacterium | reverse complement strand
TTATTTAAAATTTTTAATGCAAAAAAAATTAACAAAATAATTATAATTCTTTGGGATGCTAGATTTTCAATGTTAACTTGTGTGCTGGCAGGTCTTGGAAGAGCTCTATCAGAAGTTGGGGCTATTATTATTGTCGGTGGAAATATAATTCATTATACAAGAGTTATGACCACTACTATTGCATTAGAAACATCAAGAGGAAATTTAACTTTGGCAATGTCATTAGGAATAATTTTAATATTTATTGCTTTAATTTTAAATTCATTAGCTCTCATAGTTAATGGCTTATCTTCTAAATATTCTTATGACTAATAAAAAAAATATAATCACTATTAATCAAATATTTTTTAAAATAAAAAATAAAAAAATATTTGAAAACCTTTCTTTAAGTTTTTCCTCTAATGGAATAACTGTAATTCTTGGACCAAATGGGTCAGGTAAGACTATTTTAACAAAGCTTATATTAGGGTTACAAAAAATTGATAAGGGTGAAATAAAAATAGCAAATAAAAAGAATATAAAGTTTGGTTATACACCACAAAAAACAATCCTTTTAAGGAGGAATGTTTTTGAGAATATAGCTTTTCCGTTAGCTATGGACGGTTGTAATAAAAATGAAATTTTTGAAAGAGTTAACTTGTATTTAAAAAAATTCGATATTGATAAATTTAAGAAAAATTCTGCAAGGAAACTCTCTGGCGGGCTTGCTCAATTTATTTCTTTTGTAAGGTCAGTTATAATTGAGCCAGATATTTTAATTTTAGATGAACCATTTTCTAACTTAGATGCCAATCTGAAAAATAAAATTGAAAATTATTTAATAAATCATAGATTAAAAAGAAAAATTATTTTAGTTACTCATGATTTATTTCAGGCACAGAGACTTGCAGATGAAATTATTTTAATGGATAAAGGTAGTATGGTTTCAAAATCAATCAATAAGAAATTAATAAACTCTAAAAATGTTAAGGTTAAAGCATTTTTGAATCGAAACTATTTATAAATCTATGTTTTTTAAATCTCATATTTTTTGTTGTGTTAACGAAAGACCTGACTCTGCTGTAAGAGAATGTTGTATGAAAAAGAATTCAGTAGAGTTGAGAAATTATATGAAAAAAAAAATTTTTGATTTAAAGCTTAAGGATATTAGAGTTAATCAATCAGGTTGTCTCGATAAATGTGAATCTGGACCTGTCATGGTTATATATCCTCAAGGTGTATGGTATAAATATAGAGATAAAATGGACGTTGATGAGATTATTAATTCACATTTAATTAAAGGAAAAATTGTAAAAAGACTTCTTTTAAAACCTTGAGTGAACTACCTTGTTTTTAACCATAGTTTATACAAAAAGTTTGCAAAAATATTAATGAGTTTGAATTTAAGTGCGAAGCTTAAAGGTTTTAAATATCTAAATTTACTCCACATAATTGCAAATGCATCAACACCCTTGATTATAGACCCTCTCTCAGTTTGTATATGAAGTACTGAAAGTAATTCTTTTTTTGACAGCCCAGTATTAGAAATTTTTCCTTTATTTTTATGAATGTTAACCCAATCAAAGTTTTTATCTTTATCAATTCTAGAATAAAAGTCTATTTCTCTTCTACAGATATTGCATTTACCGTCATAAAAAACTTTTATCTTTTTACTCATAATCCTGAACTTTTAATTATTTGATAAGTGATTCTTGTAAAAAAATAGGTGCAATTAAGGCAAATTACAAACATTATTAAATAACGAAATGTTTTTTCTAAAGATTCTCCAATCCATTCAATAAATATATTTGAATCAGCAATTTTAATTAATGTCTCAAAAAAAAGAAAAAAAGAGAAAATAAAATTAGAAATTTGTATTCCTTCATAGCTCAAAAAGTAACTCAAGATAATCGAGCAGATTATATAAAAACTAATGTAGTAAAAAGTGAATACTAATTGATTTTTTAAATTATCAGAACAAAGTAGACTTAGTGTTTTGCTTTTTATACTAAAAATTTTGATTAATTTAGTTGTTAAGAAAATTAATAATAAATGAATTAAGATAAGTGTTAAAAATTTTTCCCAAAAAAAAACTATTTTTTTTTCCTCTTAGAGCTGAAATCTTTTTTAGAAAGCTGAAAAAGTAAAGCAATAAAAACAATAGCAAAAACGTAAAAAATAATAAAACCAAGCGGGTTATCTATCATGGATTTATGAAGAGAATCCTGCTGACACATGAGGTTTTCTTTGACCGATTTCACTTCATTAGAGCAAAAATCAAAGCTTGATCGATTGTCAGAGTTTTGTTTATTCAATGTTAGATTTCTATTTCAATTTCACCATCAATTTTTTCATTGAGGCTTAGTTCATCGGATACTAAATTTACATATACTTTTATTTTTTGGGTCTCACTTGGATTGCTATCCCTGATTTTTTCTTCAATTTTTCTTTGAGAAGTTATGCCTACGTTTTTTAAAAATTTTCTAATTGAAATATTAAGTTTTTCTTCATTCATAGTATTAAATTAATAAAGGCAAATTCAATTGTAAAGCTTATTGTTTTTTTTTAAAAGCACACAAGATGTTTTATGATTATAGGGGTTTTTACTCCAAAGAATTCATTTATTGAATGTTGATGCATATGGTGAGAATGAACAAGCACTGGTAAGATTTCTTTTTGTGATACTCTCAAAAAGTAAATGAAATTTGTCCCTTCAAATCTTTTATCGATAATTTTAAATTTTAGCTTACTTTTATCATTATGAATCAAGTCTTCGGGTTGTATTAGAAGCTTCACATTCTTTCCTTTTTCGTGAGAATGGACGAAGCTACCCTTTATTTTACCTAAGATTTTATGGCTTAATTCATTCTTTGATATTACTTTCGCCGTTACAAAAGTTCCTTTATTGAAAAAGCTAGCTACATCTTGGGAGGCAGGAAAATGATAAATATTATATGGATTGTCAAATTGAATTAATTTTCCTTTTGCAAATAAGCAACATTTTTCACCTAAATAAAATGCCTCTTCATAGTTATGGGTAACAATTATTGAACTAATATTATTTTTTTTTAGAATTGTTTTTAAATTTACTTGTAACTTTTCTTTCAGTCCAATGTCTACATTCGAAAATGGTTCATCAAGAAGAAGTAGCGAGGGTTTAGATATAAGGGATCTAGTAAGTGAAGCCCGCTGGGCTTCGCCAGCACTAATTTCATGTGGATATTTTTTTAAAATTGAATTTAGAAAAAATGCTTCAATGCATTCTTCTAAAGATAACTTTATTTTTTTTTTGGTTCTTTTAAGTTGGCCAATCTTAAGGTTTTCAAAAACATTTAAATGAGGGAATAAACTATTTTCTTGAAAGGAAAGAGCTATATCTCTTTTTTCAGGTTCAATGAATATACTTGTTGAAGAAATAACTTTTTTATTCAGTAAAATTTCTCCTTCAGTTATAGGGTCTAGTCCTGCAATTGCTCTCAAGATTGTTGTTTTACCAACTCCAGATGGACCTAAGATAGAAATAATTTGTCCCTGCTTTTTAATACTAAAGTTCACATCAACAAGTCTGTGTTCTTTACTTGATGAAAATGTAACATCTTTAACTTCAAAAAACTTATTCATAGAATTTTTTTATAAGTTATTTTTTATCTATTAAAAAGAACTTAATTGATAAAAAAATAAAAAGAGATGACCACAAAACTATAAAAAGTGATGGAATTGCTGCGACCTCAACTAAATCGTTAGATGCAAGGTTAAATGCACTCGTTGAAAAAGTATCGAAATTGAAAGGGCGAAGAATTAGAGTTATTGGAAGTTCTTTTATTACTTCAATCGAAATAAGTATAAAGGCAAAAATTAGGTTTTTCTTAAGCAATGGGTAATGAACATTTTTTAAAATACTAAATTTATTAAATCCCAGAAGTAGGGCGCTTTCATCAATAGATTTATTGATTTTAAGATAAACTGTTTTAATGGTATTAAATGATATTGAATAAAACCTTACTGTGTAACCAAAAATTAAACCAAAAATCGATCCAATAAAGTATCCTCTAATTTCCACATTAAAAAAACTATCAATAAGCGAAAACAAACTTATTATTGAAACTGAAACAACTATTCCTGGAATTGCATAGCCTGAGATTGACAAATTAGAAAAAAACGAGAGTGCTCTACTTTTCAGTACTCTTCCGCTAAAAGTTACAATAAGCGATATAGAAATTATAAAAATAGACGAAAGAAAAATTAGTTTCACTGAATTATAATTTAAATGAAGAATTTGGTCTAAATCTAAAAAGCTACTATTCACTAAAGACCATTTAAGCATTAAGATAAGAGGAAATAAAAAGCTTATAGAAAAAAGAAAAAAACAAAAAAAGGATGCCAAAAAACTTTTATATCCTCTAAGCAAAGTTTTTTTATTTTTTTTATTAAAAGAGTTATTTGAATTAAAAAATTTGATATTTTTTCTTGAAAGATTCTCTAAACCAAAAAAAAATAAGACAAAAAATACTAAGAATAATGATAGAAAATTAGCTGTTTTTAAATCGTCAAAAATAAACCAGGAATTATATATACCAGTAGTAAATGTAGAAATTCCAAAGAATGATACTGTTCCAAAGTCAGAGAGTGTTTCCATTGCTACAAGACTGAGTCCAATAAAAATTGCAGGTCTTGCAGTAGGAATTATAATTTTAAAAAAGATATCAAAATTATTAAATCCCAGACTTTTCCCTATTTCAATTAAGTCTCTCGATTGATTTAAAAAAGTTGATCTTGTTAATATGAAAACATAACCAAACAAGGTTAAGCTTAATGATATTATTGATCCAGTTAAAGGCTCAATTTTAGGGATAAATTTTCTTGATAAATCCTCTGAAAAAAAAGATGTTAACGAATAAGCTATTCCAAAATTTTCAAAAAAAGCTGATAAAGTATAAGCATAAATGTATGGTGGAATTGCAAATGATAAAAGAAGTGAATATTTAAAAAAATTAACTCCAGTAAATTCATAAAAAGAAACAAGGTAAGAAGATAAACCACCTAAGAACAAAGTAAAAAAAAGGACGGGAATAAGAATTATAATAGAGTTTTTGGTATATGATTGAAACTCACCACTAGAAAAAAAACTTAAATAGTCTGATTTTTGATTAATATTTTCTAAAAAAATGGTAAATATTGGGCTTAAGATAAGAATTATGATAAATAGTGATAAAAAAAAAATTGAATTATCAGTAACTTTTTGATTTAGATTTATTTTCAAAGTTGCCCTTAATTCCAGCCAGCTTTTTTCATTAATTTAAAGGCTTGTGCTTGTCTTTTTCCGTACGAAGAAACATTTATAACAATATCTTCTTTAAAATTTTTAATATCATTGATTAGTTTATTCGTCGGAACATTTTTTATGATAGGAAACTCAAATGAACTATTACAAAGAAGAGTTTGCGCGTCTTTTGTAAGTAAAAATTCTATAAATTTTTGTGCATTTTTCTTATTTGGGGAGAACTTTAGGATACCTGCTCCCGAAATATTTATGTGAGTTCCCCTACCATTTTGATTTGGAAAAATTGGTTTAACCTTCTGAGCTGCTTTTTTTTGTTCTTCTCCTTTTTTTCCTGATAACATTAAGGCATAGTAGTAAGTATTTGCAATTGCTAATTTTGATTCACCTGCAGCAACAGAAAGAATTTGGGCTCTATCATTTCCTTGTGGTTTACGCGAAAAATTTTTTACAAAATTATTTAACCATTTTTTTGTAAAATTCTCTCCTTTATGTTCAATGATTGAGGCTACTAGTGATTGGTTATATATATTGTTTGATTGTCTTATTGCAATAGACTTTCGCCACTTTGAATTACTAAGATTTTCATAGGAAAAATTTTTTATTTCATCATAATCTACCAAATTAGGATTATAAAAAATAATCCTAGCTCTTTTTGTAATTCCTAACCAATATTCATTTTTCAATGAAGTAGGAATAAGTTTTAATGGACCATTTTCAATATATTTTGTAAAAAGCTTTTTTTTTTCAGCTGAATAAAGCGCACCAGCGTCTGCTAAAAATAAGATATCTCCTTTACTTTTTGAACCCTCATCTAAAAGTCTTTTTTCTAAAACTTTTGATTTGGCATTTATTAAATTTACTTTGATCCCAGTTTTTTCTTCGAATTTTTCAAATAAAATTAAATCTGAGGGATAATGCCTAGAGGTGAATAAATTTAGTTCATTAGTATAGGATTTACTAAAAAAAAATAGACTAATTAAAACTAATAAAACAATACGCATGATAATGATAATTATTATTATTAGTTATAACTATATTAGTCATGTGTCAATGTGTAAAAAGAAAAGGATTGAGAAAAGAAACTCTCAATCCTTTTTGTAAATTACTTTATGTTAATTGATTTCGGTTTTTTATTTTCTGGAATAAATTTTTCTAATTTTATTATTAGCATTCCATTCTTCATTTCTGCATTTTTAACCAAAATTTCTTCTGAAAGTGTAAACTTTTTATTAAATGACCTATGAGAAATACCTTGATGTATTAAGTTTACATCTTTGTTTAAATTTTCCCTTTTTTTTGATCTAACAGTTAGTTCACTATCAGCTAGCTCTATTTCTATATCATCCTTATTAAAGCCAGCAAGAGCCATTTCAATAATATAATTATTATCATCGATTTTACTAATATTATAGGGTGGATAAGAGCTTGATGACTCTAAGTCCATATCGAAGAGTCTATCGAAGAGGCTGTCAAACCCAATAGAGTAGGGAATGAATTTATTTCTATCGAATGTTGTTAAGTTATTTTGCATTATTTTCTCCTTTCAATAAGCAAGAGTTATTTATACATCCCAAAAATAGGCAACGTATATTATTAATATAATGTCATTTTGACATTATGTCAATATGTCATAGTAAAATTTTTTCCAATGTTGTGTTTGGCTTCGTATAATTCAATTTTATATTTTTTTTGATAAACTCTTAGATTTGCTAAGACTTTCTTTACATAATATCTAGTTTCTTCTAAGGGAATTGATTCTATCCAGTTAACAAAGCTTATTTGACCTTTTCTTGGGTCACCATACCTTTTTAACCAAATTTTCACCCTATTTGGTCCTGCATTATATGAAGCTAAAGCAAGAGGAAGACTATTCTTATATCTTTTAAGCATTTCATAAATATATGTTGTTCCTAAAGTAACATTATACTGAGGGTTTCTTGTTAACTCTTTTTTTCTGTATCTAATTTTAAGATCTTTTGCTACTTTTTTTGCTGTAAATGGCATTAATTGCATTACTCCTCTCGCACCTGCTGAACTGTATGCGTTTATTCTAAAATTACTCTCTTGATGGGAAATTGCATGAATAAGTGCTAAAGTTGATAAAGAATTTTTAAATTTTTGAGGAATGTAATTTTCTATTAGAGGATATGAATACTTTACGGATGGATTTTTTAACTTTTTAGATATTGAAGTAACAATATATTTATTTTCTAATTTAAGTGCTTCGTTTAAAACAAAAAGTTTGTTTTCATATTTACTTGATATATCTAAAAGTTTTTTAAAAAAAATTAAGGTTTTTTCTGGTTCTTGCCCTGCTTTTAAAATAATCTTTATCACCTCTAAAAGATCATCTACATTGTCGGGCTTAAGTAAAATTCTCTTTTCTTTTTTAAATTTAAAATTTCCAAGCTTAATTGAGGCATTTTGTCCGTAAAAAGAAAATTTATTTTTCGATGCAATTTTTAACCATATTACCTCTTCGTTTTTTTGATTAGTCAAACCGTTAGCTTCAGAAATCCAATAAGCAGCCTTAGCTTTCATACTTTCGTTAGGTGTATTTTCATAAACTTTCTTAAAGTGTTCGATGCTTTTTGTCGGCTTTTTTAAATGATGTATAGCAACCCAACCAGCAAGCCATTCTGCTTCTCTTCCAGAATCTGTTATTAAAGGAAGTTTGTGGTTATTCAAAATATTATAGACCTGACTGTACTTTTTTTTATTTAAAAGTCTCCTAACAACTATTCTTGAGTTAATCCACCAATTCCTAACATTTTCAATTTTATCTGGGGGATCATATAAAAAATCGGCTGCAGTTGGAAGTTTTGCTTTTCTTCTCCACCTCATTCTTTCATAAATAAGTCCCGGATCATTTCTTAATTTTTCAGGCACTTTGTTAATTAAGGATGAAACATTTGGGGCTCTTCTTGATAATGCATATTTTGCTTCTCCAAGTTTTCTTAAATCACCATAAATTCTATTGAGAGTTCTTCTTGCTGAGACATTTTTTCCTTCATTTAATAGTCTATTAAACCTTTTCCAGTTATCATTATTGTTCCAATATCTGCTGTACTTTTTTATAAAGTATCTTTGTTGCCTAAAGGTAAGGTTTTTTTCAATCCAAATTTTTTTGATTTCTTCATTTCTATTTAAAATTTTTCCATTTTTTAGTTTAAATTCAAAAAAATCAATCGCTCCCTTTGATGAAATTGGGGGGTTATTATTAAACCACTCTAAAACTTTCTGAGTCTTATCGGTGCTTGATATTGATGATTCGATTTTTTCAACAATTACTTTTTGTTTTGGCCAATGAGAATGTTTTTTGAAAAAATTTGTTAAATAAGTAAATGAATGTTTACTACCGGGCCTGGTAATATCTAACCATTTAACATAAGAAGATAAATTTGTATCAGCATAATCTTCAGCAAGTGCTTGCGCCATTATCCAGTTTTGTTTTTTAATTTGCTCAAAGACATCCCCATATTCCTTTTTTGGAATTTCTGGCTTTGCAATAGGTTTGGGATAGTCTAATGCTATTAAATTAGTAGAAAAGAAAATAAATAGAAAAAAAAAAAACTTGATCGAGGAGAAATTTGTTATCATAAAAACATAATATTATTTCTTAATGTATGTATAGCAACAATATAATTATTATTTATTTTTTTATTATAAGGACATGATAATGCTTTTTAAAGGTTCAATACCTGCGGTAATAACTCCTTTTGATGCAAAAACCCAAATTGATTATGACGACCTAGCTAACCATATAGAATTTTTAATAACTGGAGGTTCCCATGGACTTGTTTCATGTGGTACAACTGGTGAATCTCCAACGTTAAATTATGAGGAACATAAAAAAGTAACAGAATATATAATTAATCAAGCAAGAGGCAGGGTTCCTGTAATGGCTGGATGTGGTTCAAACTCAACTGAGGAGTCAATTGATTTAGTTAAACATGCTTTTAAATCAGGTGCATCGGCAAGTCTTTTAGTCTCTCCATATTATAATAAACCAACTCAGCAAGGTCTTTATGAACATTTTAAAAAAGTTGCTGAGGCATGTAAAAATTTACCCGTTTACCTATACAATATACCTGGTAGATCAATTGTTAAAATTGAGTCTCTTACTATGAAAAAACTATCAGCTATCAATAATATCGTTGGAGTTAAAGATGCAACAGCAGATTTAACAACTCCATTAGATGTAAGAAATAGTTGTGGGAAAAAATTTCAACAGCTTAGTGGAGAGGATGCTACATTTTTGGCTTTTTTAGTTAGTGGTGGTGACGGTTGTATTTCTGTTACTGCAAACGTAATTCCAAATATTTGTTCAAGAATATATGAATTGTGGAGACTTAGAAAAATTGATGAGGCTATGAATCTTAATTTTAAAATATACGAATTAAACAATATTCTTTTTGCTGAAACCAGTCCAGGCCCTGTCAAGTATGCTCTTAGTAGAATGAAAAAATGTAAAGATATTTTAAGACTTCCGCTTGTTAGCGTTGAAAAAACCACAAAGAATAGAATAGACAAAGTCCTTAAAGGGCTGGGGTTAATAAAATAATTTGTCAAAAAAAAAATTAAAAATATTTCAAAATAGAAAAGCTAGATTTAACTATGAGACGATTCAAAAACTTGAAGCCGGTATAGTTCTTTTTGGAAATGAAATTCGATCAATAAGAGACGGAAAAGTTGTTTTAGATAATTCATATGCTGTGTTTAAAAAAGGTGAGATTTGGATTTTAAACCTCTATGTTGATTTGAAAGGTTATAAAAAAGGTTTTGAAAATTCGGATAATGTTAGACCAAAGAAACTTTTATTAAAAAAAAAACAAATAGAAAAAATTTCACACAGTATCAAAAGTAATAATTATACTATGATTCCTCTAGATCTGCATTTTAATAATAAAGGTTTTTTAAAAGTAGAGTTGTCAATTTCAAAAGGAAGAAAAAAAGCAGATTTAAGAGAATATAAAAAACAACAGGACTGGAAAAAAGAAAAACAGAAATTATGATTTTAATTGCTATTGGTTCTAATTTAAGGTCTTCATTATATGGAATGCCAGAAAACAATTGCTTTGAAGTTATTAAAATATTAAGAAAATATTTCATTATTTCTAATATTTCAAATTTTTATAAAACTGAACCCATCCCTAAGTCAAACCAGCCTTGGTATGTAAACGCTGCAATTGAGATTAAAACAAATTTAAAGCCCAAGGATATAATCGAAAGATTATTCTTTATAGAAAATCATTTTGGCAGGATAAGAAGACATAAAAATGAGGCAAGAGTGATAGATTTAGACCTTCTTTGTTATGGAAATTTAAAAATTAACAAACCTAATTTAACTATACCTCATCCTAGACTTCATATAAGAAAGTTTGTTATAAAGCCGATTTGTGACATTAATCCAATGTGGAGGCATCCTATCTTGAAGAAAAAAGCAATAAATTTACTCAAAGGTCTTGCAAATCAAAAAATTTTCAATATAAATTCAGTTTATGGCTAGAGTTACAACCGAAGACTGTATAACGTCTATACCTAACAGATTTCAGTTAGTAATTTATTCCTGCAGAAGAGCGAGAGAACTTCTTTCAGGTAATGAGGCTAACGTAACGATCAACAATGATAAGCAGACAGTAGTTGCACTTAGAGAGATAGCTGACAAAAAAATTGATTTGGCCGAAATTTGGCAAAATATTGTCTCACATGCTCAAAAATATCAACCTGCTGAAGACGCTGATATTGACGATGAGCAGGCAGTACCATTAAATGACAATGCATCACAAGTATCATTTGATAATTTTGAGAAAGAAAACGCATCTGAAAAAAAGAGAAAAAAAATCTACATGACTGAAACGGAAATTCAAAAATTAATTGATAAAAGAAAAACTGAAATGACTGATTCAGATGATTTAGCTGATGAAACTTCTGATGACAACAACTCTAAAACAGGTGCCCCAAATAATGTCTGAAAATAATTAGAATAGAACTTTAATTAGTCTGTTTGTAAAAAAAAAATATAATCCTTATTTAAATTACTGAATGTATAATTTAGTATAAATTGTGCTTAGACAAGTTGAATTAGTTGAAAAGGTAAAATCTTACGATCCATTTGTTGAAGAAGAACTCTTAAACAAAGCTTATATTTATTCGATGAGAGCACATGGAACTCAAAAAAGAGCTTCCGGAGACCCATATTTCTCGCATCCCTTAGAAGTAGCAGGAATACTTGCTGATTACAAATTTGATTCTAAAACTATTATTACAGCTCTTTTACATGATGTAGTAGAAGATACCAAAAGAAATCTTAGGGATATTAAAAGAAACTTTGGAAATGAAATCTCTTATTTAGTTGATGGGGTAACTAAACTCTCAAAATTGGAGGGAAGGACTGATGAATTTAAGCAAGCAGAAAACTTTAGAAAATTGTTATTAGCAACCTCTAAAGATATCAGAGTATTGTTAGTGAAATTAGCTGATAGACTTCATAATATGCGAACTATTGAATTCATAAAGGATAATGTAAAGAAAAAAAAGATTGCTTTAGAAACCTTAGAAATTTTTGCACCTCTTGCCGAGAGATTAGGTATGCAAGAAATTAGAGCTGAGCTTGATGATTTGAGCTTTCAAATTATTGAACCAGAATTGAGAAATTCAATACTTCAAAGACTAAAAGTTTTAAGGCTACAAGATGAAGAATTGTTAGAAAAAACTATAAAAAAAATACAAGAACTCTTAATCAAAAATAAAGTTAAAGCAAAAATTTTTGGCAGAGAAAAAAAACCCTATTCAATTTGGAAAAAGATGAAAGTAAAAGCTGTAAATTTTTCACAATTATCAGACATTATGGCATTTACAATATTAATAGATGATTTGAAAAGTTGTTATCAGGTTTTAGGTCATCTTCACCAAGCGTATAGATACGTTCCGGGAAGATTTAAAGATTATATTTCTACTCCCAAAGCTAATGGATATCAGTCATTACATACGACATTAATTGGTCCATTAAATCAAAGAATTGAGATACAAATACGAACATTTAAGTTAAATGATTTGGCGAATCTTGGGGTAGCTGCTCATTGGATTTATAAAGATAAGGTTGAGTTTAAAGATGGTAAGCAATTCAAAGGGATTAGCCAAATTTTAGATATTTTAGATCAATCTAGAGAACCTGAGGAATTTTTAGAGCACACAAAACTCCAAATGTATAGTGATCAAGTTTTTGTTTTTACTCCTAATGGTGATTTAATTTCACTACCAAAAGGAGCAATGCCCTTAGATTTTGCTTTTGCTGTTCATTCTGATATTGGTTTAAGTTGTGAGGGTGTAAAGATTAATAATTCAATTAAACCTTTGTACACTAAATTAAAAAATGGGGATCAAGTAGAGATTATTACAGGTTCAGAGAATATTATCTCACCTAAATGGTTTGACCTTTCAATTACTGGAAAAGCACAAGCATGTATAAAAAGATTTTTACACGCCAAAGAAGATGATGAATTAAAAAAACTTGGAAAAGAAATTTTAACTAATCAATTTAAAAGTGAAAAAATAAGATTTTCTGAGAGAAATCTAAAAAATATTTTAGACTCATTTAAATTAAAAAAATTAGAGAATCTGTTTCTTAAAATTGGTAAAGGAGAGCTACAACCATTTAAAATTATTTTATCACTATTTCCAGAAAGGGAAGTAATTAAATCAAATAATAATATTGTCTTACTTAATAAAATTAAAGAAAAAAGAGAATCATCGATTTTGCTGAAAGGATTAACACCAGGGATGAGTGTTCATTATGCACATTGTTGTAACCCAATACCCGGTGATTCGGTCATAGCCTATATATCCAAAGGAAAGGGACTTATCATTCACATGGATACATGTAGTGAGTTCAGAAAAATTAATGTAGATAAGTCTAAGATTATTAATGTCAGGTGGAAAGATTTTGTAAAAGGAAAAGATGAGTTTGTAGCAAAAATAAATGTCGTTATAAAAAATGAAATTGGATCTTTAGGTTCACTTTCGTCAATTATTGGAAAAAGTATGAGCAACATAAGAAATTTAAGTATAACTGAAAGAAATAGTGATTTTTTTAAAATTGAACTTGAAATTGATGTTACGGACTTGGATCACCTAAGTAAAGTGATTGTTTCGCTAAGAACATCAGATTTTATAGAAAATGTAACAAGAGTTTAATTACAAAAAATTTATGGAAAAAATTTTTAGAATAATTAAACTTCAGAAATATAGGATAACCAAAATTAAAGATTTTCCTGAGTCTGTTGCAATTGGTATAGCTTGGGGAGCGGCGGTTTCTTTTACACCACTTCTAGGGTTCCACTTGATAATATGTTATTTGGGAACATGGTTAATGAGAGGTAACTTGATAGCTGCCACTGTAGGGACAGTTGTTGGAAACCCATGGACATTTCCTTTTATTTTTTACCTTGACTATAAAATTGGAACAACAATCTACTTCAATAGTATTGATTATTATGAATTTAAAATAAAGTTTTTTGTTGTACATTTTGAAGATCTCTTTTATCCAACATTATTAGGAAGCGTTCCATTAGCTTTGATTGTATGGTTTATAACATTTAACATGTGCAAAAAATTTTTGATTAAAAGAATAAATGAGAAAAATAAGATTAGGCGTTAATATAGATCATGTTGCAACATTGAGAAATGCAAGAAATGAAAATTTTCCTGATCTTCTTGATGTTTCAAAAATTCTCAAGGAGCTTCAAGTAGATAGCATTACCGTCCATCTTAGAGAGGATAGAAGACATATTAAAGATAATGATGTAATAGCTCTTAAAGAAAAAAATTATTTACCATTAAATCTTGAAATGGCAGCGACAAAGGAAATGAAAGATTTATGTTTAAAAATTCTTCCCGAATCATGTTGTATTGTCCCTGAGAGAAGAGAAGAATTGACAACAGAAGGAGGATTAGATGTGAAAAATCAAATGGATTATCTTGGAACCTTTCTTCCTGAGCTTTTAAAAAAAACAAAAGTTTCACTTTTTATTGATCCAGATTTTGATCAAATCTATGCTTCAAAAGAACTGGGCGTTCACGCTGTTGAACTACATACTGGTAAATATTCAAATTTATTTAAAAAAAAAAGACAAGATCTTGAGTTAACTAGAATAAATAAAGCTGCAAAACTATGCTATAATATTGGACTTGATTGTCATGCTGGACACGGTCTAAACTTTGAAAATGTCAAAGATATTTCTAAAATTGATGAAATTTTAGAACTAAATGTGGGACATTTCCTTATTAGCCATTCATTGTATACTGGACTTAAAGATACGATTTTAAAGTTTATGAAGATTATCGACCATCCCAAATCAAAATAATAAATTGACATTGTTTGATTTGATGAAATTAAATGATAAATTTTAAAAATGAATGACAAAAATAGTAAAATAAAAAAAAATTTTTGGCAAATTTTTTATGCGATTTTGGCCGCATTGGTTATTAGAAGTTTTCTTTATGAACCTTTTAGTATTCCTTCAGGTTCAATGTATCCAAATTTAAAAGTTGGTGATTACCTATTTGTATCAAAATTTTCTTACGGTTTTTCAAGAAACTCATTGCCATTTAGCATTCCCTTAATACCAGGTCGAATTTTTTATAAAGAGCCTAAAAGAGGAGATATTGTTGTTTTTAAGACTCCAGAGGATAACAGAACTGATTACATTAAAAGATTAATTGGTCTTCCTGGTGATAAAATAAGCATGGAATCAAACCAAATTTTAATAAATGGAAAGAAAATTCAAAGAGAACTTATAAATAATGAAAGTTATAAATCTTTTGGGGTTCAGAAAATTCAAGAAAAGCTCCCGAACAAAAAGGTTTATTCAGTTTATGAGTTTGAGAAAACATTTTCTGTTTATAATACTAACAATTTTGATGAAATTATTGTTCCTGAAGACAGTTTTTTTGTTATAGGTGACAATAGAGATAATTCGCAAGATAGCAGGTATATAGGTCCTATCCCAAAAAAAAATTTAGTAGGCAGGGCTGAGATCGTATTTATTTCTTTCAATACTGAAATAGGCAGTTTTCTAAAATTCTGGACTTGGTTCCCTGCATTAAGAAAAGATAGATTTTTGGTCAGTTTGCGACCAAAAACAGATTCATAAATAGTTTTTGATGACTGATATAAATAAATTAATGAAAATTATCGGATATAATTTTAAGGACAAGTCTTTAATGAAAACTGCGCTTACACATTCTAGTTTTTCAAAAGAAAATAAAATAAAAAATAACGAACGTTTAGAATTTCTTGGTGATAGAGTCCTTGGATTAATTATTTCAAATGAGATTTTTAAAAAAAACTTATCAAGTACAGAAGGCGAGTTAGCAAAACAACAGTCATTTTTAGTATGTAAAACTACACTAAAAAAGGTTGCTAACAATATAAAATTAAAAGATTTTATAAATTGCACTCAAAGTTTAAAAAAAAATTCATTAGATTCGATTATTGCAAATACATTGGAAGCTTTAATTGCTGCAATTTATCTAGATTCAAATATTAATCAAGTATCGAATATTGTTTTAAAATTATGGAAAAGTTTTTTAGAAAATATTAATTTATCGTCTTTTGACCCCAAGTCAAAACTACAAGAGTGGAGTTTAAAAAATAAAAAAAAGCTACCTACCTATGAAATTAAAAATAGATCAGGACCAGACCATAGTCCTATCTTTACTGTAAAGGTTATTTTAGATGAAAAATTTTCAAGCTCTGCAAAAGGAAAGAGTAAACAAGATGCTGAGATAAATGCAGCTATTAAACTACTAAAAAAAATTTGTGAATAAAAAATGTGGTAAAATATTGTTATCAGGTTTTTCTAATGCAGGAAAATCATCTTTGATTAATTTTTTTTTAAAAAAAAAAGTTTCTATTGTTTCTCATAAAGTTCAAACTACTAATCAAAAAATAAGAGCAATTTTAAACTTTAAATCAAATCAACTAATTTTTGTAGATACTCCGGGAATAATAACTAATAAACGTTTTTTTGATAAGAAAATGTCAAGGTCATTACTAGAAGAGTTTGATTCATGTGATTTAAACCTTTTTATTTTAGATTCTTCAAAAGTAATAAATGAGAGTTTATTGGGACAAATTAATGATTTAGTATCAAACTTTAAAATTAACTTTTTGGTATTAAATAAAATTGACTTAATACAGAATGAAAAAGTGGTTAGCTTAATAAGTGATATTAATAAAAAAGTAAACTTTTGTGAAACTTTTCCAATTTCTGTAAAAAAAAAAATAGGGATAGATATTCTACTTCAGAAAATTATTAAAAATATTCCAAAAAAACCATGGGTGTTTGGAGAAAGTGATTTAATTGATAATGATTTAAAATTTCAATTATCTGAAATTACAAGAGAAAGAATTTTTAAGTTTATTAATAAAGAAGTCCCTTACTCTGTGAAGGTAAAGACGTCTTTTGAAATATTGAAAAATCTTGTAAAAGTTAGTCAAATTATTTTGGTAAAAAAAAAATCCCAAAAAGCAATACTTATTGGAAGAGCGGGTCAGAAAATAAAGCATATTGGAACTGATACTAGGCCAGAAATGGAAAAACTTTTTAAAAAAAAGGTTTTTCTTGATTTAAAAGTTTCATTACAACTTAAAAAAACATGAAAATAAATGATATAGGATTTTTTTTAGGAAATAAAAAATATGGAGAGAATTCTATTATGATTTACATTTTTTCTAAACATAATGGACTAATAAAAAGTTTTTCAAGGTTTACAAAAAAGCAAAGACTAAGTTTTACAATTTTAGATGAGGTAAATTTTACCTGGCAATCAAAACAAAAAGATAGTTTAGGTTATATAAATTTAGAGTTAGAGGCTTCACTTAAAAAAAATGATACTTTCATTAACTCACTGATTAAGTCTTCAGCAAGTGAATTATGTATTAAATTTTTACCTTTGTGGCAACAAAATATTGAGATATATAATGATTTAGAAAAATTAATAAATAATTTAGATAAAAACATTGACTTAATTATTTTTAATTATGTTTGGTGGGAGATTTTATTTTTAAAAAATACTGGCTATGGAATAAATTTAGATAAATGTTCTGTAAGTGGGTCAAAGGAAAAATTATACTACCTTTCTCCAAATTCTGGAAACTCTGTTACTTATTCAGTAGGTCATAAATATAGAAATAAACTATTCAAGCTTCCATATTGTCTGAAAGAAAAAACTATATCAAATAACTTTGTTGATTATGTTAATGCTTTAAAAATAACAACATACTTTCTTAGAAAAAATTTCGATTATGACTTAAATAAGTTTATTTTTAGAACCCATTTAATAAATAAACTTAAAAATTTGTAAGGTTCTTATTTTTCCAATTCCCATCAATAAAAAATTCTACATTATTAAAATTGGCTTTATACAACATCTTTTGAGAATTTTTTATCCAATACCCAAGATATAAAAAAGGTTTATTTATTATTTTTAACTCATTAATTAATTTTAAAATTAAAAGCTTACCAAGACTCCTTTTACTTTTGTATGGATCAAAGAAGCTATAAACGGCTGAGTAACCATCATTTAATGTGTCAACCAATATCGATCCTAAAAGATTATTTGATGAATCTACTAGATCGAATACCTGATTCTCATTTTTCGATTCAAAAAAAAAGTTATTAAATTCTTTTATGCTCATATCAATCATTTGACTTGATTCATGTCTTTCAAAACAATAATTTTTAAACAATTCATAGTGTTTATGACTATTATCAAAATTTTTTTTAAAACTTAGATCAGAATTAAATTTAATGACCCTTAAATTACTTTTTGTAAATTTAAAACCCTTAATATTGATTCTGGAGGAAATACATGCATTACAACCCTCACAAACAGGGATGTACATATGTTCATGGCTTCTTCTAAAACCATTTTTTGTTAACTCCGATATTAATAGTTTATTATTTTCATTTTTATTTAAATTTACATAAAGTCTTCTTTCAGTATTACCTGCAAGATAGGAGCAAGGAAAGCTTATAGATTTTTTAAACTCTATTTTCTTTTCATTAAATTCGTTCATGTCTATAAAAGTAGGAGTATTTGAATATCTGCAACGTTAGTATTTGTTCCTTTGATTATGACAAGTGAATTAATTTTTTTCAATACATCATAAGAGTTATTTTTTTTAAGCTCTTCAGCTAAATCTATATTCTTCTTTTTTATTTCATCAATGCTTTCTGCATCAACTATTCCTCCAGCTGCATTTGTTGGTCCGTCTCTCCCGTCAGTTCCTACAGAAAGTAAAAAAAATTCTTTTTTGAAATTTTTTCTGTTAATTTCTTTTAAGAAATGCAGAGAAAACTCTTGATTTCTTCCTCCTTTTCCATTGCCTTTAACTTTAACTGTAGTTTCTCCTCCCGATAAAAGTATTAATGGCTTCTTGCTTTTAATTGTTTCTATTTTTTTAAAGTAATATTTAGAAAATTCTTTAACGTCCATATCAATGTTCTTAAAAATTATTTTTGCATCAAGCTTTTTTTTTTTACAATAGTCATCAATATTTTTTAAACACATGGTATTACTACCAATTATTGTATTAGTTACTTCTTTAAAAACTTTATTGTTTTTTTTGGGAGTTTCTAATTTTTTATCTTTAAGTCCTCTAGAAATATAATTTTTCACTTTAGTAGGTATTTTTTCCCATAACTTGTATTTTTTAAGAATAGAAAAGACATCTGAAAAACTAGTTTCATCAAAGGTTGTCATACCACTTGAGATAGAACCTAAGTCATCCCCAATGACATCAGAAAGAATCAGTCCATGAATTTTGGCTGGATAACACAATTTAATTAAATTGCCTCCTTTAAACTGAGATAGATGTTTTCTTACCGAATTAATTTCTTTGATATTTGCACCTGAACTAAGTAAAATTTTGTTTGTTAAAATTTTATCTTTTAGACTAACTTCGCTTACAGGAAATGGTAATAAGGCTGAACCACCACCAGAAATGAGCATTAAAACAAGGTCATCTTTATCAAGGTTTTTTAAAGTATTTTTAATAAATTTTGCTGCCTTTAAACCATTTGAGTTTGGAATTGGGTGTCCTGAGGAAAAACATTTGAACCCTTTAACATCTCTAAAATTTTCTTTGTTAACAACTACAATTCCAGTTTTAATTTTAAGAGATTTTTTGGAAAAGATTGATTTTGCTGTAAGCGCCATGTCAACAGAGGCTTTTCCAATGCAAATTACAAATATATTTTTAACTTTTTTATATGTCTTTTTTTTATTATTTTCTTTAATGGTAATTTCTTTATTACTTACAAAAAGGAATTTATCCAAAATATTTTTAGGTTGTACAGATGCAATACCATAATTGAAAAGATCCAACAAAAGGTTATAATTGGATTTTTTTCTTCTCAGTTCTATGGAATTTATTTTATTAGACAACTCTGTCTCTAGGCTCTTCATCTTCAAAGAAGGCCTTTATGTTTTCATAAACTCTCATACCCATCGCTTCTCTTGTCTCTGAAGTTGCACTACCAAGATGAGGTAATAGAAAGACATTTTTTAATTTTAATAAACCTTCATTTACTTTGGGCTCTGCTTCATATACATCAAGACCAGCACCCATTATTAGTTCTTCATTAAGCGCTTTGACTAAATCATCTTCAATAACAATATCTCCTCTAGCAGTATTGATAAGGTAGGAAGTTTTTTTCATTTTTGAAATTGTCTCATAATTAACTATTCCTTTAGTTTCTTTTGTTGAAGGGCAATGAAGAGAAACAAAATCTGAGTTACAAAAAAGGTCATCGATGTTCTCACATCTTTCGGCGTTAAATTTTTTAATTGTGTCTTCGTCATTAAAGTAAGGATCATAAAAGATTATTTTCATCCTGAAGCCAAAGTGTGCTTTGTGAGCCATTGCCTGAGCAATGCGACCCATTCCAAATAAGCCAAGAGTTTTATCTGTAATTTTAGTGCCCATCATGTGAGTAGGTCTCCATCCTACCCATTCTTTTTTCCTAACATGAAACTCTCCTTCAGATCCCCTTCTGGCTACACCTAAAAGGAGTAACATGGCAATATCTGCTGTGCAGTCGGTTAAGACTTCAGGGGTATTTGTAACAACTATACTATTGCTTTTTGCAGAATCGACATCAATATTATTGAATCCTACGCCAAAATTTCCAATAATTTTAACTCTTCTATCAGGCGTTGAAATTATTTTATCTGTTATTGGATCGGTTACTGTCGGAAGTAAAGCATCGTAAGATTTCATTGCCTCTATCAATTCTGACTCAGAAAGTGGTTTATCATCAACATTTAATGTTGTATCGAATGTTGAAACTAGACTTTCTTCAACTTTTTTAGGCCACTTCCTTGTTACTAATATTTTGAACTTTTGCATCATTTTCTAAGGCCTTTCTCCAATATTCAGAAGCAGCAGCAACACCACTTCCAGGTTTTACATTAATACCTGAATCAATCATTGCCATTTCAGCACCATTGATAAAAGCTGAAGCTTGAAGTTCATTTAAATCACCTAGATGACCTATCCTAAAAACCTTACCAGCAACCTGTGTAAGCCCAGCTCCAAGAGATAGGTGATATTTTTTAAAAGCTGTTGCAAGTACATCTTTTGCATCCTTACCTTCAGGTACAACTATTGCTGAAACAGTATCAGAGTACCAGTAGGGATCTTTAGCACATAACTTTAACTCCCAACCCTCTAAAATTGCTTTTCTTACACCTTCTGCAATCCTATGGTGTCTTTTAAATACATTTTCGAGTCCTTCCTCAAATATCATATTACAAGATTCTTGCAAAGCCCTTAGCATTGGAATTTGTGGAGTGTATGGAAAATAACCATCTTTGTTAGTGGCTATTTGATCCTCCCAAGAGTAATAACATCTTTTTAGCTGAGCCGTTTTATGAGCTTCAAGTGCTTTTTCACTTACACACATAATTGCCATACCAGAAGGTAACATAAATCCTTTTTGAGAGCCTGAAATTGCGCAATCAACTTTCCATTCGTCCATTCTAAAATCAATTGAGGCAATAGAACTTACACCGTCAACAAATAAAAGAGCAGGATGATTTGCTGCATCCATTGCTTTTCTGATATCTTCAACATGAGAAGTTACACCAGTTGCAGTTTCGTTTTGTGTAACACAAACCACTTTAATTTTATGTTCTGTATCTGCTTTAAGTGTCTTTTCAACTTCCTCTGGAGGTGTCCCAGTTCCCCATTCTCTTTCAACTAAATGGGTATCCAGACCGAGTCTTTTAAACATATCCGCCCACAAATGACTGAATTGACCATATCTATAAATCAAAACTTTTTCACTTGGAGACATTGTGTTAATAATTGCTGATTCCCATGCACCTGTTCCTGACCCTGGGAAGAGAAAGACTGTACCTTTTTCAGATTTAAAAACTTTTTTGACATCTTTGTACAATGGTATTGTTAGATCTGGGATCTCGGGGTTTCTTTGATCTTCTGATGAAATATGCATTGCATTTAAAATTCTTTCAGGAATATTAGTAGGACCTGGAATTGCAATATGAAATCTACCTGGATGTATTCTTGTCATTATTTTCTCCTAATTCATAAGTGGCATTAAACTATTTTTTAATCTTATCATTTTCAAAAATCAAGTTCATTATGATTTTATTATTTTAACCATTCTGAAACCTCATCAGCAAAATATGAAAAAATTA
>NZGH01000006.1 GCA_002690875.1 Rickettsiales bacterium | reverse complement strand
TCATACCAAGAGTTCCAAAAAAACCTATTAAAGTTGCTAAATCCATTTATAATCCATTAACGTTTATATATATAAAATAATATTTTGGTATAGAAACTGCAACTTTAATACCAAAATTGTTTTTTTTTTAAATTTAGGCAATATTATTACATAAAGACCATGCAAATCTTATTTTTCACAGTACTTTTTAGTTTCTTATCATTTGGAAGCTTAATTTCCTCAGATTTTATGGACAAAGGTTTTTATGTTATTGACTTAAAGAACAGAATTGAGTGGCTCAAATGTACAACTGGTCAACAATGGAGTGATGAAAAACAGGATTGTTTAGGTGAACCTGTAAAACTTGATTTTGAAGAAATTAAACTTGCGTTAGACATACTAAATCAGGAAATTGAGGGTAGTTGGAGACTTCCTAATAGAAAGGAACTTGAGAGCTTAATTTGTAAAAACTGTGATGGAGCAAAAATTGATTTGGTTCTATTCCCTAAAACTCCAGCACAACCTTTTTGGACATCCCAACGAAATTGGTGGTCACCAAAATTTTTTTGGTCAGTAAATTTTTTTACTGGTCATAGTTATGGACGTTTTGTGCCAGAAAAAAAACTTTTTGTTAGGTTTGTAAGAGATCGCTAATTTTTAGATTTTAAGTACTCATAAACTTTATATAAAAAAAGAAGTATTCCTAAAGAAAGAATAAGAATTGCTGCATTCCATGATGTTACAAAGGAAAGATAATTTAACTGATCACTTACAGTAAGTGCTAAAATAATAATGAAAACTACTGATACCAGGAAATATCTTATAATAGTGCATATTCTGCAATTTTTCATTGTTTCTTAAAAATACAGTTTATTTTTATTTCTTTTGAAAAACTACACACTTTCTTTGCTTCATTATAATTGTTAGTTCGAGAGATAAGTTTATAAAGCTTTTTTTTTTCATCAAAATCTAAATTTATTTGAAAATCTGAAAATTTTGTATGAATTTTTTGTATAATTGAATTTTTTAAATCCTCAGCGTTTTGTTTTTTTGAAAAAGCTCCGAACTGAATCAAATAATTATTTATTTCTTCCACAACTTTAATATTACTTGTCGTTTTTTGACTTGTCTTAGAATCATTTGTCAATTTTTCCGATTTGACTTGAGGTTTATTTTTTTTGAAACTTTCATTAGCATTTTCTACCTCAATTATCTTTGTTTCTTTTATATCGATCTGTACTAAATTTTTATCTGCATCTATAGATGTTTCTTCATTATTTGTATTATTTTGTTCTAATTCTGTAGTAATCTTTTCTTCTATTTTTTCGGCATCTTTATTAAGTTTAACTATTTCTTCATTTTCATTTTGATCAATATTTTCTTTATCAAAGGGAAAATTTCCCGTCAAATTTTTAACACCTAAAAAAATTAGGAAAAAAGACAAGGGAAAAATAATCAATGGTATTAATTTTATCACGATAAGATTTAATTAAATATGTCATAAATTTCCCATGATTACCAAAAAAAAATACAGTTATTGTAGTTTTATAAACAAATGTCATGTTTCTGACATGACAAACATGTCAAATTAAAATTTTGCATTCTTTAAAAAAAAGTAGTCAAATTAAAATGAAAGGAGAATAAGAATGCAAATATCTCAAAATTTAAAGCTGAAACAAAGTCAATCATTGGTAATGACTCCTCAGCTTCAACAGGCAATTAAACTACTTCAATTAAATAATTTAGAACTGTCTAACTTAATTAATAAAGAATTAGAAGAGAATCCTTTCTTAGAAAATGAATCATCTGAGGAATTGAAAGAAATATCAGATGATAAAACCGAAGATTTGAATGAATCTTTTTCATCTGGAGAGTCCTTGGCTGATGAACCCAAAAATGACTATGAGAATAGATGGGACACAGATTCTTTTCAAACATATGAAACCAAGAAGACAAATTATGATTCTGTTGATCCTGGCTCAGTTTTAGAGCAAACTCTTTCAGAAAAAGTAAATTTAAAATCTATTTTAAAAAGTCAAGCTCAATTAGAGTTTTCAGATAATACAGAAAAAGAAATTTCTGAACTACTAATTGATTATATTGAACCAAGTGGATGGTTACTTCAATCTATTGACGAATTAGAATCTTTCAGCGGTTACGATAAAAATGAGATAAACAATGTGTTGTTAAGAATGCAAAGATTTGAACCGAGTGGAGTGTTTGCTAGAAATTTAAAAGAATGTCTTTTATTACAGATGGAAAACCAAGAAATTCTGACAGAGCAAAATAAGATAATTATTGAAAACCTTGAAATGTTGGGTGAAGGTAATTTGAAAGAACTTCAAAAAATATGTTCGATGAAAGAAGAAGAATTAAGAGAAAATATTCATAAGATCAGATTATTAAACCCAAAACCCGGTTTAAAATATTCAGATGAAAGCTTAGATTTATTAAGTCCAGATGTAATTGTTACAAAAAGTAAAAACGACTGGTCAGTTGAGCTTAATAATAGTACTCTTCCAAAAATCACTGTTAATCATGAGTATGTAAATGAAATTGAAAGTTTAAAATGCTCGGATAATGACAAAAAATTTATTTCTGAAAATATTAATTCAGCAAAATGGCTTCTCAAAGCTATTGAACAAAGAAATATTACTACACTTAAAATTAGTTCAGAAATTGTTAATCAACAAAGAGAGTTTTTTGAAAAAGGTAAGAAGTTTCTAAAACCTATGATATTAAAAGATGTTGCTAAAAAAATTGATATGCATGAAAGTACAGTTAGCAGAGTAACCTCTAATAAACTTATATTAACGCCAAGAGGAATCTTTGAAATGAAGATATTTTTTAGTGCTTCTATCAATAGTGTTACAGAAGGTGAAAGTCACTCTGCTGCATCAGTAAGAGAATCACTTAAAAAACTAATTAGCTCAGAACCTATGAACAACCCACTCAGCGATGAAGCGTTAGTAAGTAAACTTCAACATGAGGGAATAAACTTGGCAAGAAGGACAGTTGCTAAATATAGAGAGTTATTAAACATTCCTTCTTCATCAATGAGAAGAAGAATGATGAAAATTCAAAACTTGAATATCTGATTTACTTAAAAAAAAACAAATTAATTCATAACTTAAAAAGAAATACTCTTAGAGTTTACAAAAATTACTAATGGAAGTTAAAGTATCTTGTATATTTAATAATCAATTATATCTAACTTTTTTAAATTCACTTTCAAAAGCTTCAAGGAAATGAATCATTGGAAATGTTTCAGTTTTTAAAAGTTTGTCTTCCTCGTAATGTGATATTTTAATAAACATACTATTACAATTTAACTTTTTATCAACATTTACGTTTTTTAGATTTTGTTTATTTAGACTCATTTTATTCTCCTTGTTATACTTAATATCTGCAATTTTCCTGCCATAATTAGCTTTCAAAACGATTTAATTGATTGCTTAACTCTTTTTTAAAAAATTCAATCTTTTCCTTGGTTCTGCTTCTATGAGTGGGTTGTAATATTATTTTTTTTTGCCTTATATCTGCCCAATAATTTTTTACTCTTTTTAAATATTGTTTTTTTCTTATTGGTACAGAGGAATGATAACGTGATATTGCTTCATTCCATCTTTTGTGTTTAGAAAATAAATTTTTTAAGAATTTCGCAGCGTATTTTACATTTTCATCAGGATCCAAGATATTTTCAAGACTATCAAATTCATTAAAGTGATACTTCAAACTTATTTGCATGCATCCAACATCAATATTTTTATTTTTATTTTTATTTTTATAATTTTTCTTTAAAAAATCTAAAGCATCATTTTTATTATCAAAAAACTTTGATTTTCCAGCAACATTCAAAGTCCAGGGCCATGAAACAAACTTATTGTTTTTCTTTATTCCTGACTCAACCAGTGAAATTGATGTTAATAGTTTATCGGGAATATTGAATTCTTTACCGTATTTCTCAGTTAAATTAAAACAATTAGTTATTGAATTTGAGAGTACAGGTTTGAAATTAATTAAAAGGCATATAAAAAATAAACTTTTGAGAGCTTTCATATAAGATAATCAGCAATATTAATGCCATTATCTTCTAAGTATTGAACTACTTATTAACTCTCTACCAATTGATATGAAACTGTAAGGATTTACAGGTTTATTGTTAACTTTAATTTCGTAATGTAAATGAGCACCAACTGCTCTTCCCGTTGACCCCATTTTTCCAATTATATCACCCTCACTGACAAAACTACCTTTTTTAACTGTTAGTTTGTGTAAGTGACCATAAATTGTTGAGACACCATGCTTATGCATAATTTTAATAGATTTTCCAAAAGAACCATTTCTTCCTGCTGATACTATTAAACCATCGGCAGGAGCCCTGACCTCTTCCTGCCAAGTACCAGCCATATCAATCCCATAATGCATTTGTTTTAATTTTGTTTTTGGGTGAATCCTATAACCATAAGGACTTGAAACATAATAATACTGCATTGGTGGTTTAAGAGGAACAAATATTATTGCATTTTTTAATTCTTCAATAAATTGGAACCTTAAAGAAGTATGATCAATTAATTGGTCGTTATCTATACCAAAACTCCCTACTCCCGATTCCAAAAGTGATTCAATTTCAGCTAAGTTAATCTCATCGGGTTCTAAATTTAATGATTTAAAAACATTCACTAATTGTAAAATTTCTTGATCTAACTTTTTAGTGAAATTAATAATTTTTGACTTTTTTGTTCTTGGCGCAACATATGGTACTACTGGTAGGTAGTTATATGAAAAAGAAGATTTTTTTTTATATGGCTTAACTTCAGTCTTACTTTTGCTAACAGTATGTTCCATTGCAACCATTTCCGGGCTAGCCAACCTAGAAAATTGATCGAAAACAACTTCATCAGAATGATTGATTTCATATTGAAAACTTTTGCCAAAATTAGAAACAAGATTCTTTATGTTGTTTAATTTTTCCTTTAATTTTATTTTTGTATTAGGCATTTCCTCTGAAACTTTCATTTCAGACGGTGGAAATTCTAATATAATTTCATTGTTATTTTCTATGTTTTCTTTATTAATTGCACTATTCGCTATACTTTTTAATGTTTGAATTTCTGAATCAGTAAACTTTTTCTTTACAATTTCATCATTCTTATATGTCATATAACTGAAGAAGGAAGATACACCAAAAAACATTAGTTGAAGCATCTTAATTATAAAAACAACGGATAGGATAAAGGCAGATATGTAGTGCTTTAAATTAAAAACTATTTCTATAGGTCCTTTTTTTGTAAAATATAGAAATCTTCTTTCTCTAAATACTTCCTTAATATTATTAGAACTTACTGAAAGTCTGCCAAACTTTGGACTAGATTTAAAGTTTTGATCAAGAAATCTCTTAATTAGATGTTGCATTTGTGATTACTTAAGATACAAAACCACAACTAACATGATATTAGTTAGCAATTGCATTAGCATAATTAAAAGCATTAATTTCCAAGAAATGGGGTTACTTACATTTAAATTAAATTGAGGAAAAGGCTTATCATCATCTAATCTTATATTTTTTTTATTATCATCAATTATATTTTCATTTTGATAATCTTTATAGGTTTTTGTATGAGACGCTTTAGGGTTAGTATCCATATTAGAAAAATTATATGTTTTTTTAAAACTTTCATTTTTTTGTTTTTCAGTTTTTTTGTTTAAAGTATCTTCAATTTTTGGTATTTGGGATTTTTCTTCGTTAGCAGTTTTAACAATTTCAACTGTTTCTAATTTCTCTATTTTAATACTATTTTTTAGGGGATCTTTTTTTTCTACCTGTTGTTTATTCCTCTCATGAGCTGGGTTAGATGATCCGGTCATTTGAGTTCTCATTTTTTCAATTCTATCTCTTATGTCGATTACTTGTTCTGTCATAGCTGTAATTTAAATTTGAGAGTATATGTTTTTATGCATTTCATAAGCCAATTATAAAATATTAGTACTTTTTTTTTAAATATTTTTGTGATAAGCATTATAAATCTTTAAATATTTTAAGCAATGTTTTCTAGAGATTCAGATAAAACAACCAAAGTTACCACTTCCTCAAGTGTAATAGGCGTCGAAATGCAAATCAACGGTAATATTAAATGTAGTGGAAACCTTGTACTTAAAGGAAAAGTCAAAGGTAATATTGAGTGCGATCATATAAGTATATCATCTGAGGGTTTTCTAAAGGGAAATATAAAATCTCTTAACACAACAATTGGTGGAGATTTTGAAGGTGATGTTTTTGCTGATACTCTTGCAATTGAGTCAACTGCTAAAATAAAAGGAAATTTGCATTACAATAATTTAAAAGCTCAGGGTGGTGCATCACTTGATGTTCAATTAATTAAAGGCCTGGACGATGAAATTAAAGAAAAACCTTCAAAACAAAAAAAGAGTAAGAAAGGTTAAATTATGGCTGATAATCAATCTATAATAGGTAGAGGAGCAATATTTAAAGGTAAGATTTCTAATGCATCGACTATAGAAATCAATGGAAGAGTAGATGCAGATATCAAATCAGATAAAGTTACTCTAGGAAAAAATGCTACTCTTGAGGGATCAATTACTTCAGAACTTGTCGTTATTTCAGGAAATTATCAGGGTAAAATAAAGGCAGACTCTGTTTGGCTAACAGATAGCTCGGTAATCACTGGAGAGATTAATTATAAATCCCTACAAATGGATAGAGGTGCCGCATTGAATTGTAAAATCATCCATAATTGGGACGAACGAAAGCTTAAAGGTAAAAAATCTAATAATATTGACGATGAAATTGCTAAAGATAATGAATAGAATTTTTATTGGAGATCGTAATTGAGTGACATTACATATATAAATAAAGATCTTTTAATGGAAGGAACCTTAGAATCAAAAGAGGGGCAGGTTATCATTGCCGGAACTTTTAAAGGAAATGTGACAGCTAAGTCCCTAATTCTTGAAAGCACATGTAAGTTTAATGGAAATATAAACTCTGAACATGTTCGTGTTGAAGGAAATGTCATAGGTGATATTACGGCTGACCATTTAGAAGTATCAAATAGTGGAAATGTTGATGGAAAACTTAAAACCAATTCACTGTCGGTTGATTCAGGAGCACAAATATCGGGTAATGTCTCAAGAATCGCTTAATCTTTTAATTCAGAACATTTTTGGGTATCGACACAATTTTTAAAAAAATCCATTGCTTTTTCTTCACCATCAATTTTTTGAAGATTCATCGCTGCAAACCTTCCTGCAGCTAATGAGACGGCCCATAAATCTTTTTTGTCTAAAGCATAATTAAATAATAGCGATTCAATATCATCTCTAATTTTTATATATTTAGCTTTTTTAAAATTAATATTGTTTGGGAACTGAATTATATTTTGATTTTTTGACATAATTGATTTAACGACTAATGTATTGTAAATTTTAATAAAATATTATTTGTTAAGTGTTAAAATAAAATAATGACAAAAAAAACAACAAAAAATCTTCCAGTTAAAGCAAAATCCACAGAGCTAATCACCGTTAACCAGGAAAAAATAAGTCCATTAGATATAACCCAAAAACTTCATCATTTAAAAAGTAGGGCAGATGTAAGAAAATATTTGCCCGACATACTCGGAAGAGTGCTTGCTCGAGTATGGATTGATTCAGAGTTTAAAGAAGAATTTGCAAAAGATCCTCAAAAAACACTAGAGTTTAACGGAGTTTATTTACCAGAAGATATGTCCATAGAATTTCAAAAGCCTAATTCTGATAGACCAAGAATTGTTGTATATGAGCAAAGACCAAAATCCAAATTTAAACTTAGGGTTTTATATTTACAATTGGTAATGATGGCTGGAAGGTGATTTTACTTAGATTAATAGTTTGTTTTTTTCTTTTTAAAAGTATAGGCGCTGATGAAATTATTAGTGATGATAAATATTATGACAAAGGTGTTTCACTTTATGACAACGGAGATTTTGACGATTCATTTATAATTTTTTTTAACTTAGCAGAAAAGGGTCATAATGCCTCAATTTTTAACTTATCAAATATGTATTATGAAGGTGTTGGAACGATACAAAATTATAAAATGTCGTTAAAGTATTGTTGGTTATGTGCCCTTAATGGAAATAAAAAATGTTTAAAAAAAATTGATAAAATTAAAAATAAACTGACAGAAAAGGTTATTGAAGAAATAGCTAATCAAATTCCTCAAATCTTAGAAAAAAATTTTGTTGAATTTAATAATTCAAAATCAGCCTTTAAGCTAGGCTTTTGGTATGAAAATTTTTCTCCAGAAATTGATTATGAAAAGTCTTATTTATGGTATTCTGTATCTGTAAGTGGAGGTATTTATAGAGCAATGAAACTTAGGGATAGAGTTGGTGAGGAAATTGAAGCAGAAAAAATTGTAGAGCTACAAGCTGACGCTGAGGAAATTTTCACTAAAAATAAATATTTTAATGAAAATAAAAATATGGAAGGAAATATATGAAATTTAAAGTACATTGGATCATTGACGGAGTAGCTGAAATTGAAGCAGAGTCAAAGGAGGATGCAGAAAAAAAACTTCAGGAAACTTTAGAGGAATATGTAAAAAATTCTGAAGATCTTATGAATAAATTTATCGCAAAGTCTATTCAAGGGACTGCTTATCTTGAAGGAGGAAAAGATAGCGAGGAAAAAAGTGAAAATGAAAAAAAGGAAGATTAGTTTACTGTTACTTTTCATTTTTTTTTTTCCACTTGAGGTTGATTCTGTAGGAAGAAAATATGAGCCAGAAGAAGGTACATTTGATAGAAGAAAAAGAATAGAAATAAGACCTCTTTGTCGCTTAGTCAAAGAAACAATAGTTCCCGATGATGTGATTTGCGAGTATCAATCTCAAAAAAAAGGTGAGAAGAATAAAGAAATATACCTTGGTGCACCTGGAAATACTTGCCAAAAACAAATCGTTTGCCCAAAAAAATGATAATTTTTAAAAAGTTAAATCTTACTAGAAATAGAGTTTGGAAACTTTTAGAACCAGCAGAAGACAATGACAATTTATCAAAATTTATTGATATTTTTTTAGTTAACTTAATTTTTTTTAATATTCTTATGGTTATTCTAGAAACTGTCGATACTCTTTATTTCAGATATAAATTATTGTTTATATACTTCGAGTTATTTTCTGTAACAATTTTTTCTCTAGAATATATTAGTAGGTTTTGGTCATGTGTAGAAAATAAAACGAAAAATGAAACAAATAGAAAAGCTAGGCTTAGATATATTTTTAGTTTCTCAGCTATAATCGATCTAATTGCTATTCTTCCAAGTCTACTGGCTTTTTTATTTCCAACAGTTGACTTAAGGTTTGTGAGAGCACTTAGAATTTTTAGATTACTTAAATTTTCAAGGTATTCTAATTCTATTAACACACTATTAATTGTTTTGTGGGATCAACGAAAATCTTTGGGTGCAGCTTTTTTTATTTTATTTATTGTTTTAATTATTTCATCAAGCGGAATGTATATAGTTGAAAAAGATATTCAACCTGAAAAGTTTGGTAGTATTCCTCAGTCTATGTGGTGGTCAATAGTTACTCTAACTACGGTTGGATATGGTGATGTTTATCCTGTGACATCAATGGGTAAGTTTTTTGGATCCATCATCATAATACTAGGAATTGGAACAGTAGCTCTTCCATCTGGTATTTTAGCTTCAGCATTTACTGAATATACGAGAAGAAACCAAAAAAAATATGAAGATAAACTTAAATTTATGTTGTCAGATAATATTATTGATGACGATGAAAGAAAAGAGTTAGATCAATTATCGGAGAAATTAAATCTCTCAGATGATGATATTGCCGCAATCGAGGCACATTACAAAAATAAAAAAAAAAAAAATTAACCTACAGCCCCAATAAAATGCGATATACCTGTACTAACTCTTCTTGCACATTCATAGAGAGCCTCTAATTGTCTGAAAATATTTTTTTCTTCTTTCGAGTAATCTACATTTTGCTCACTCAAGTAATTTGAAGATTCTCCAAAACCTGAATAGGAAGTGTTAACCTTTTTTACTGGAAAAATCTTTCTTAACGTTTGTACTGCATCCAATACGTCAAATCTAATTAACTTTGCTATTATTTCATCTCTGGATGTACCAGCTTGATCACTAAATTTTGGGACTCTAACAGATAAAAGAAAAATTTCGTGAATTATAGCTACTCTTATACCATGCATAAGTAAAAGTTCATCTCTAATTTCCTTCTCAACAACTCTACCTCTGCCTACTGCTATTCTCCCCCTATTTTTTCTTCCGAGTATCCAATTTCTAATTTCCATATATTCTTGATGTAAAGTTCTATAAACCTTGTTAAAACGCCAGTGAACATCAAACTTTTCAAGAAGATTTGCAACCTCTTTCATATTTTCACTTCTATTAGAATCAGCTGTTCTTGTTGACCAAGACAACCACATACCGGGGTCATAACAATCTACATAAGCCTTAAGTACTTCAATGTCACTAAAAGCAAAAGCATATTTAATTAAATCCATGATTCTTCTAAATCTACTTGAAGTTTTATAATATTTATTGAATTGCTTTGGGTTTTTTCTTAAAAATTTGCCTACTCCCCCTAAAGAATTAGCTAACATACCAAGTTGCTGCAAAATATTATTTTGAGGAATAGCTCTTGTTTGACTAGGGTGATAAACAAGTGTTTTAGAGGATCCATCTACAAATCTTTTAACAGCTCTTGAACCTGTAGAATGTGTTAGATTAACACTAAAAACGTTTAATAGTGCTGCATAATTTGGATCATCCATTATATCGGTATTAAACTGTTTAATAGTATTTACAAATTCTATTCCGAAATCTGCTGAGTCGTAAAGTGAATCATATATTTCTGAATCGTTATTATTAAAACAAAAATCTAATATTCTTGCTACACAGGCAAAGGCTAAATCATGATTCATAAAATATTGATAACCATCTCCTCCTTGAAAACTAATTTCTTGAACCAAATCAATATCCCATTCACTCAATTTTTTTCTTGTATAAGAGCAACTCACATAACCCAACCTATCCAATAATGAAACAGGATGTCCTCCCCTTCCAATTGATTCCCCGTGCGTATTAAAAATTAAAAGCTTTACATCAGATAAATTATTATCAGATAAAATCTTTGCTATTTTTCTTTGCAGATTTTCAATTGAAAGTACTGCTGCTGACTGACCAAGATATCTTCCTGCATCAGAGTATCCAGTTTGAACACTAAGTTTTTTTCTTTTTATGACATACTTTTTATAATGTATATTTTTTAACAATGATGAAACTACTTCGTGACCTGTTGATAACCCTTTTTCAGTTTCAAATAAAGGAGATATATCGATTTTTTCATCAACACCAAAAAGTTTTGAGAAATACAAAGCAGTCATTACAGTCAAAGCATAGTCACATTCAGCAATAAGAAACCTTATCGTCTGGTTTTCATCAATATATTTAAGCATTTGTTTAATAATCATAAAATAACGTCTAGCATTCATATTTTCTTCAAGTATACTTCCAAAATTAATTTTGACTGGAGTCACATTCTCGATGAGCTTAGAAATTACTTGAAGATAAGTTCTTTTATTTGAGGGATCATCGGGATCACCTTTTAAATCAATTTCTTTGGAAATTGCATTATTTAATTGATTGGCATTTAATCTAACCTGAGTTCTTCCTAACCCTAAACCAAAGTTTTTTATCTCAATTTTTAATACAATTAAATTATCTATTAAACGTTGATAGTTTTTAATTTTTTTAAATTTTATAAATTCAATTATATCATTGGTTTTTTCAATCAGTAACTTTTCGTCCGTAATTAATTTATCTTTATTCTTAAATAAAAAGTTCGAAATATATTTTACATCTTCAACATTATCCAAAAAACCTGGATCAGAAAAATATTTAAGAATCTTTTTATTTGTTAAAATTGATTCAGAAATTTTTTTATGAAAAACATTTATTTTTTTTGTAAGTTCTTTATCTTTGGAATTTTTTAAAATTCCTTTGATACTTTCTTCATACTCAATTAATTGCTCTAATTTAACTTTAAGCCTTTTTGAAAAGGTGTTGCTCCACGAAATATCACCCCTTCCATCTACATCATAACCAACCCAGGTATGTAATCTAAAGACTTGAGGCATAATCTCAAAATATTCTTTTGGGAAAATCTCTTTTGATACATTTAAAACAATTTTAAAAAAGCTTTTTAAGGCTTGATGTAAATTTTTTAAGGCAATGATTGAAAGCTCATGTTCAAAATCTAAAGATATATTTTTTTCAGGTTTTTGTTCAGTTTTAAAAATATCCTTAATAATTGATTTTAATTCTGGATCACTAATTTTTTTTCCTTTTTCATTTTTATTTGTTGCCAACTTAGCCAAATTAATCATAATTTGGTGTGTCATTCCAAATGTGGGGTGAGCAGTTAGAACAATTCCAAAAGTCTCTTTTTGCAACTTCTTATTAAATTCGTTAAATGAAATTTTTTGGTTTTTTTTAAAAGCAAGTGATTTTATGGTTCTATATATAGATTTACTGTTTTCCTCTTCACTAACACTTCCCATATAACTTTTCAAACGATCGGCCCTAAAGCCAAGAGAACCAACCGCTAATCTCTGGATTAAAGCCTCTAAAGCAGAATAGTTAAGTAAATTTTTTTCTAATCTTCTAGAAATATCCAAAGCTAACATTGTAATAGAATTTGAGAAAGGATCTTTCTCGGCTCCAGATCTAATTTTATCAAGATCTTTTTGTAATATTTTTCTAAGCATTTGAGTATCAATATCTTTATCAACCGGAAAACAACTCCAAGTTTTTGGAAGAAGTGGTTTTCTATACAAATCCATTTCTGAATGAGAAAGTTTTCTTATATTTATACTTGTCATTTTTAAAAAAATCCTATAGATAAATGTTTATATCATAGTTTCAATCCTTATGAAGTTTTTTTAAAAATTCAATCTATGGCGTTATTAAAAGAAAAAGTCTTAAGTATTCATCATTGGACTGACAAAACATTTAGTTTCAAAACCACAAGAAATATGGGTTTCAGATTCAAGAATGGTGAGTTTGCTATGATAGGATTAGAAATAGATGGGAAGCCTCTTTTAAGGGCCTACTCGGTTGTAAGTCCAAATCATGAGGATCATCTCGAGTTTTTATCCATTAAAGTCCCCAACGGTCCCTTAACAAGTAAACTTCAACATATCACAATTGGTGATGAAATTTTAATTAACTCAAAACCAACTGGAACATTAGTTTGTGATTACTTACTTCCAGGCCGAAATCTCTTCATGTTATCAACTGGAACTGGACTAGCTCCTTTTATGAGTATTTCTAGGGATCCTGAAACTTACGAGAAATTTAAAAAAGTAATACTAGTTCATGGAGTAAGAACTGCTAAAGAGTTAGCTTATAAAGATATGCTGAATAACCTTAACAAAGATGATGTGTATTCAGAAGTTACCAGAGGAAATTTCATTTATTTTAACACTGTTACAAGAGATGAATGGCCACGCCAGGGTAGAATAACTAAATGGATAAATGAAAAAAAATTGTGGACTGCTATAGAAGTTGAAGAATTTAACCCTAAAGAGGATAGAATAATGATATGTGGTTCTGAAGAAATGACTTTTGAGATTAAAACCATTTTTGAAAAACTAGGTTCGTTAGAGGGTTCTACGAAAGTTCAGGGTGGCTTTGTGATTGAAAAGGCATTTGCAGAAAAATAAACTTGATTATGATAAAGCTAGTATATTTTGACTTCAATTTTTGGCGTGTGGATATTTTAAGGCTTAGTCTTGGATATTCAGGAATTCCTTATGAGTACAAAAGAATTAAAAGACAGGAATGGCAGAAAGAAAAGCAAAATTTTCCATTTGGGCAGCTACCCGTTATGATTATTGAGAACAAACAATACGGCCAAACCCACTCTCTTGCAAGATTTTGTGCAATACAATCAAAACTTTATGATGACAACAAGCTGAAGGCACTTGTTATCGATCAAGTTTTAGATTGGTCTAATGAAATAACCAACAAAATTGCACCGTCAATTAGAGCAGCCATGAGAGATAAGGATTTAAAAAAATCTAAAAGATTAAGAGAGGAGTTTATTGAAAATGACCTTTTAATCTGGTTTTCTTACTTAGAAAAATTATTTGACCAAAATTCTATGAACAAAAAATTTTTCAACGATAAATTTAGTATGGCAGATATTGTGGCTTGGAGAGTCATATATTGGTTTTATTGTGGTAGACTCGACCAAATAGATAACAAATTCTTAGATAAATTTCCTTCAATTCAAAATTTTTTCAATCAAATGAATAGTTTTAAGCCACTTGTTGAGCTGGAGGAATTCAAAGAAATCATTACTTAGACTTTTGCATTTCTAAATGAAAGCTTTTATTCATCCAAAATAAAACTAAAATTGCTGGAATTCCAAGAAAAGTTGATAACACAAAAAAATTAGTCCAGCCAAATGATTCAACCAAATAACCAGAAGGAGATGACAAAACTGTCCTCGCCAAGCCCATAATTGAAGATAAAAGAGCATATTGGGTGCCAGTGTAGTTTTTATTACATAAAGCTGATAAATATGCTACAAAAGCCGCTGACCCTAAACCACCAGAAAAATTTTCACCTGCAACGGTAACATAAAGATAAAAAATTTCTGGTCCAACTAAATTTAATAATACATACAAGAGGTTTGATAATACCTGGAAGAAACCAGAGATAATTAAAGCACGTATTACACCTACTTTCTTCACAAAGAATCCACCCAAAAAAACACCAATAATAGTCATCAATACTCCAAAAACCTTACTTGCATTAGCAATTTCAATGTTGGAAAATCCAATTTTAACATAAAATGGGTTTGCCATAACTCCAGCAATCACATCACCAAATTTAAAAGAAAATATAAAAATTAAAATTAGAAAAACTTTGATAGCTGTGTGGCGGAATAAAAACTCATAAAAAGGTTTAAGAAAATTTTTTTCACTTTTTTTTTTTTTTAAATGATCTTTTTTAATAGGAATAAATAAAATTAATAATCCTAAAAAAAAAATTATAAAACCAACTATTAAGAAAACTATACTCCAAGTAAAATAGTACTTAAGATAAAGTGACCCAGCACCAGCAAGTATTCCACCTATTCTGTAACCAAATTGTGTTACTGCAGCACCAGCACCTTGTGAGTTATCATCTAATATTTCTATTCTATAACTATCAATAACGATATCTTGTGAAGCTGAAAAAAAAGAAACTAACAAAGCAAAAAAAGCTGTTAATTCAATATGCTTAGCAGGGTCACTAAAGCCTAAAAAAAATATAGAAAATATAAGAAAAAACTGAATAACAAAAAGCCAAGACTTCCTATGACCAACAATATTAAACAAAATTGGTATTTTAAAATTATCTATCAAAGGAGCCCATAAAAATTTAACTGTCCATGGAATTTGAGTTAATGCAAATAAACCTATTGTTGAAATATCTATATTTTCCCTAGTAAGCCAAATAAAGAGAGTAGATAGTACTAAATAAAGAGGAATACCACTTGATATACCCATTAAAAAAATTAAAAACTGCTTTTTATTTAAGTATAAGGATGAAAAATTTTGAATCATATGTTGAAATTTTATAATAAATTACAATAATAAATGTATGAGATTATTTATCCATATAATTTTTTCTGCATTAATTTTTTCTAGCACCTCTGGTAAGTCTGATGTTTCTAATATCCCTAATTTAGTTGGAACTTGGGTTGGGATTAATAAAACAGTATCAGATCAAAGAGGTTACAGGTCATGGGAGAAGAAAGTTGAAATTCTTGAACAAGATGAAAGGCGTTTTAAAGGCACTTTCTCTTACACGGATGGTACAAAAAATTTTTTCGGAGTAATCCACCCTGACAATAAGACAATCACTTGGGTAGCGTCTAACAGTAGAGGTTATAACATGGGAAAACTTTTAGCTAAAAACAAAATAAGCGCATGTTACGTTGAATCAGGTATTGACGCAACTGCTGGATGCGCCGAGTTAATTAGAAAATAGTAAACCTACAGTAGATCTTTAATAAGAGAGGTCGGTTTTTTTAAAAATTCCTTTTTCGAGCCTTGCCAATGCATTTTTGCTTCGTCAATCACAATAAACTCTTTAAAATATTTTAATGCACTTTTTACATCCGAAGACACTGCCAACATTGTAATGTTAAACTCTTCACACAGATTTGAAATAATATTAAAAATCATATTTGTTTTAACTGGATCTAAACCAGCAGTTGGTTCATCCAACAATAGAAATTTAGGTTTATGTGAAATTGCTCTTGCTATAGCAACTCTTTTTCTCATTCCACCTGACAACTCAGAGGGATACAAAAAGGCATCATTTACATTTAAACCAACTTTTTTTAAAAGCTTTTGAGATTCTTTAATAAGAAAAGAATTGTTATTATTTAAACTTTTAAACATTATATTTTCCCATACTTTCATACTATCAAAAAGAGCATCTTTTTCAAAAACCATTCCTATTGATTTAACTACTTCATTGAATTCTTTTTTATCCCCAACGGATATATTATTAATTTTAATTTCACCACTAGAAATTTTTATCAAGCCTATTATAGATTTAAGTACAGTACTTTTACCTGATAGACCTTTACCTACAATACATTTAGGAATATTCGGCCTTACTTCGAAGGAAATATCATCTAAAATTTTTTTTTCTTCAAAATGAACATTAACTTTATCTAAATAAATTGTATTATACATAAAAAACTTTCTACAATCTTATTGTGAACATAAACTTTAATCAATCCAACATTAAATTTAAAAAAGGAACAGTTATATTAGCCAGTGCTGGACCAGGATCTTCAAGTCTTATAACTCTTAAATTAAAATATATTCTAAGCCTAGCTGATGTAGTAATTTTTGATGCACTTGTAAATAAAAAAATTCTTGATTTTTGTAAGCCTAATGTAAAACTAATTTATGCAGGAAAAGAAAAAGAAAAAAAATCATGTACCCAGTCAGAAATAAATGAATGGTTACTAAAATATTCAAAAAAAAATAAAAAAGTTCTTAGACTCAAAGGGGGAGATGTTAGTTTTTTCAGTAGAATAAGCCAAGAAATAAACTTTTTAAAAAAAAATAAAATTAAAACTGAAGTATTTTCTGGAATCACATCCTCGCAGGCTTCTCTGAAAAAATCTCAATCTAGCTTTTTCAACAAAAGTAATTTTTGTAATTTAATAACAGGTCATAAAATTATTATAAAAAAAAATAGAGAAGTAAACTATAAGCAAATTTGTGAAAATAAAGGTAAAATTATTATATACATGGGAATAGGACAAATTAGTTCAATCGTGTCAAAGCTAATTTCTAATGGAATTAATGACAATGAAAAAGTCACATTAATTGAAAATGCCTCTATGAAATCAGAAAAATTATTTTTCACAACCTTAAAAAAATGTCCCATGTTCATAAAGAAAAATAATATAAACTCACCTTCAATAATTATCATAAGATAATGGTCTCATTGTTGAAAATAACAAACGAACATGAAAAATAAAATTGAGTTCTTTTTAATATTATTTTTTTATTTTATTTCTAGAATAATAGGATTAAACCTCTCATCCTATCTAGGAGGAATTTTAGTCTGGAGCTATGGACTTTTCTCTAAAAGAAATTTGATAGGAATGAAGAACCTAAATTTAGTTTTTCCTAAAAAAAGTAAAGTAGAAAAAAAAAAAATTTTAAGAAAAATGTGGTATCATTTTGGAAGAGTTATTGGTGAATATCCCCATCTTTACAAAATCAAAATTTATAAAAACCGTAACTTAAAAATAATTGGAATCAATAATTTATTAGACCCACTCAAAGAGGATAAAAATTGTATTTATTTTTCAGCACACATTGGTAACTGGGAGTTGTCATCTCATCCATTGACACAAAATGGATTTAAAATTAATTTTATTTACAGAGCCTTAAATAATAAATTTGCAGATGACTTACTAAAAAAAATAAGATTTAAGTACGGGGTAAAACTTATTAAAAAAGGGGCAGAAGGTGCTAAAGAATGTATTAAAGCATTAAAGAATAAAGAAAACCTTGGAATGCTTATCGATCAAAAAATGAATGATGGTTTACCTGTAAGTTTTTTTAATAAAATAGCAATGACAGCACCGGCAATTGCTAAGTTCGCTCTCAAATTTAAATGCCAAATTGTTCCTGCATTATGTATTAGAGAAAAAGGTATAAAATATAAAATAGAATATTTTAAACCTATACAATATAGTTTTTTAAAAAAATTAGGCTCCGAAGAGAGAATTATGCTTTATTTAAACAAAATTATTGAGAAATGGATCATTAAACATCCAGAACAGTGGATATGGGTTCATGACAGGTGGAAAAATTAAAGTTGTAAAGCTTTAATTATTTTTTTACAAACCTTATTTGATTCACAAAGTTTTTTATATTTCCAATTTTCAAGCTTACCGTTGGATACTTTTGCCATTTTTTTTTCTAATATTATTTTAGTAAACTTTTTTATTTTTGTTTTTATTTTTTTTATAGGCACAATGTAAACTTTTTTTCCAGTAGAAAGAGAGTCTGAAATCATACTGATGGAATCAGCAGTAACAAATATATATTCAGAGATATTTAATAGTAACCAATATGGATTAACTTCTTTTTTTGGAAAAAAATGATTATTTTTAGAAGCTTTTTGCATAATCATGTTCTTGATGTAACTTGGGGTTCTTCTTGAAAAACAATAAATGACCTCAAATTCCTTGGATAACAAATTTAGTTTTTCTATTGTACTCTCAAGTTCTTTGAACACAATTTTTGAACTTTTACCGTTCCCTCCAACAAAAAAAGATATTTTTTTTTTTTTTTTATCTAAATATTTATAAACTCTGCTGCTTTCTTTTTTAAATTTTGTTAAGTCAACTAAAGTTCCAAATGTTGTAATTACATTTTCATCAATTTTTTTTTTAATATCATGTTTTGGAATTATGATTTTATTAAATTCACTTTTTCTAAAATAAGGGTTTAAAATATGACAATTTTTAGCAGAGTTAATTTTTTTAAATACTAAATTAAACGGAGCAGATATTCTTCCACACGAAATTATAAAATCAATTTTTTGAGGTAACTTAAATAGATATTTAATCCTTAAAAAAAAGTAAATTAAGATGTTTGGCAAATAACCAATCAAGCCAAGTTCAACCTTCATATATTTTATGATTAATTTTTTTTTTAAGGTTTTTTTTAACTCATTAATGATTGAATTACATTGGTTAAGGCTACTCAATTTGTAATCAGTAATAACTAAAATATTAAGCATATTTTTCAATTATATTTTTTTTCTTTTCTTTATAACTAAATATTTAAAAGCTATTGCAAGGTAAACCATAAAAAATAAAGCAAATAGATTATCACTCAAAAAATGCCCTCCCATTGAAATTCTACAAAAACTAACAATAATTCCAAAAACTAAATTAAGAAAAAAGAATAAAGGATTTTTTAAAATTAGTGTTCCAACAAAAAAAGAAAACGCTGCTGATGATTCTCCACTTATCCAAGAACAATTTTTTTCACATTGATTTGACTTTACGAAAGCTTGCGTAAAATATTTGTCACCTCCAAACTCGGTAATATGGACTGGCCTTGCCCTACCCCATTGATCTTTGAAATACCAATTAGCTATTATTCCTGAACCTATAATGGGACCAATTATTAAACCTAATAAGGACAACTTGACTCTTAAATTTAGGAATGTTTTAGATTTTTTTTTTTTAAGAAAATTCACAAATAAAATAATCAGTGCAACTATGGGTATTAAGACCATTAAATCTTTTAAAAAAGTTCTAAGACTTTTTATAAAAATAATTTTTTCTGAAATGAATTTGTTATTTTCATAGAAAAGACTTGAAAAATAGATATCAGACTCTGGAAAAAATAAAAAAAAAATAAAAAAAAAAATAAAAAAAAAGCTATTTATGATCAATAAACTTTTAAGCTTTAAATATTTCATAAATAATTATTTAGAGCCTTTTTTTGGTTTAAGGACATTTAGATATCGTAGCCTTAATACTATTATTGCCAAGGCAAGAATTAAAATAGCTAATGATTCATAAATTAAAATTGAGGGATCTAAGTCTTTTTTTTGAAGAATTATTAAACGTGAGATTGCTGTTATAGCAATGATTAATGGATAAGTAATTCTTATTTCTTCTTGAAGTAAGTAAACTCTAATCATTCCCATAACTTCTACATAAATGAATAGTAATAGTAAATCTGCTAATTCAACTTTTTTAATATTAATCATATTAAAAACCTCAATCGCAAAGCCTACAACAGCACCAAAAAAAATTAACAGGACTGCTGATACTTGGACACTTCTAATTAATTTATTTATATCCATAACTTGATAATCTTATTTATTTATGTGTAAGTCAATTAAACAATTTCTCAATTTTAAAATAAAAAGGATAGGTCTAATAATAAATATTAATTACTTAAATTTTTCTTATAATATTAGATTCAATGTGTTTTAGTAAAAATTAAATGATATAATATGTTTTTAATCTTGAAAAATAAATGAAAGAGAAAATTTATCCTGTGATAATGTGTGGTGGTTACGGAACCAGACTTTGGCCAGCTTCAAGAAAAAGTTATCCTAAACAATTTATGACTATCAATTCTCGTGATCCTCTATTCATTGAAACAGTTAAAAGGTTTTTAAATATAAATTTCTACGATTCTACATTAATTGGAAATTACGAGCACCGTTTTCTTTTAAAAAATTTTCTTGATAATTATAAGATAAAATATCGGTCGATTATTTTAGAACCATTATCTAAAAATACGCTGGTATCAGCAATATTAAGCGTACTTGAAATTCAGGATTTAAATAAGAATGCTAAAATACTGCTTGTTCCAGCTGACCAAATTATTAAAAATAGTAAGAAATTAATAAATAATATATTAGAATCCTGTTCTTTAGTAGAAAGTGGTTATATTAATACATTCGGAATCAAACCAACACATCCATCCACACAATTTGGTTATATAAAACCAAAAAAAAAAAAAATTTTAAAAAACTCAAGTTTAATTGAAAGTTTTTTAGAAAAACCAAATCAACAAAAAGCAAATACTCTTTTTAAGTCAAAATCATACTTTTGGAATTCTGGAATTTTTTTTTTTTCAGTAAAGACTTTTTTAGAGGAAATTAAAATATATGCCCCTAAAACCTATAAACAGGTTTATGAAATTTATTTGAAAAAAAAAAAAGTATTTGAATTTATTTCATTTTCAGAAAAAAAATTCAAATTACTCCCAAATCAATCGATAGATAAAGGGTTAATGGAAAAAACAAAAAATGGTACAATTACTATCACAGATATTAAGTGGAGTGATATAGGTTCATGGGAAGGAGTGTGGGACAACTCAGTAAAAGATAAAAAAAATAACTATTCTAATCATAAAAATCTAATTTTAAAGAATGTTTGCAACTCACTAGTCTGGTCATCAAAACCTGAAAAAAAAATAATAGGCATTAATCTCAATGATCTCATAATAATTGAAGAAGACGACATAAGTCTAATAATGAATAAAAACAAGAATAACAACAATGAAATAAAAGATATAATTAACGAGTTAAAGAAAAAAAAAGATCCATCTACAGAAACTCATAAGCATGTTTTTAGACCTTGGGGAGAATTTAAGAACATACATACTGAAGGAGGTTTTCAAATTAAAATTTTAATAATTTATCCAAGAAATAAAATTTCCTTACAGTATCATAATAAAAGGTCAGAACATTGGATTGTTGTTGAAGGTAAAGCAACTGTTACTAAAGGAAAAAAAACATTTGATTTAAATACAAACCAATCAACCTTTATTGACATCAAAGAAGTTCATCGTCTTGAAAATAAAACTAACAAGACTCTAAAATTAGTTGAGATTCAGACAGGAAAATACCTAGGTGAAGATGATATAATAAGAATCGAAGATAAATATGGAAGAAAAAAGAATTAATTATACACTTAAAAATAAACGCATCTGGGTTGTTGGCCATAATGGAATGGTTGGAAATGCAATTGTCAGAAAATTAAAAGGGTTAAATTGTAAAATACAAATATGCGAGAGAAAAGATGTTGACTTGAGATCGCAACTTGATGTTTTAAGGTGGATGAAAAAAAAAAAACCTCAAGTAATCTTTTTAGCGGCAGCTAAGGTTGGCGGTATCTTTGCTAATATGAATTATCCTAAAGATTTTTTATATGACAATATTATGATTTCCTTTAATGTAATAAATGCTGCAAAACTTATTAATGTTGAAAAACTAATATACCTTGGCTCCTCATGTATTTACCCTAAAAAAGCTAAACAGCCATTTTGTGAAGATTCACTTTTAACTGGAGAGCTTGAAAGCACAAATCAGTGGTATTCATTAGCAAAAATATCAGCCATTAAACTTTGTCAAGCATTTAAAATTCAGCATAACTGTAACTTCATCTCAATTATGCCAACTAATTTATTTGGTCCAATGGACAATTTTGATGATAAAAATGGTCATGTTCCTGCTGCATTACTTAATAGATTCCACGAAGCAAAAATTAGAGAAGCTCCCAGTGTAATAGTTTGGGGAAGTGGGACTCCGCTCAGAGAGTTTATGTATGTTGATGATTTAGCCAATGCATGTATATTTTTAGCAAAAAGTTATAACTCTATAGAACCGATTAATGTTGGCTCAGGTCTTGAAATCTCAATAAAAAACTTTGCTTTACTTATAAAACAAACAATTGGTTACAAAGGGAAAGTTATTTTTGATAAGTCAAAGCCTGATGGATTAAAAAGAAAATTATTAGATTCTTCTAAAATAAAAAAATTAGGTTGGAGTCCTAAATATAATTTACAAAATGGTTTAAAACTTTACTATAAATGGTATCTAGATAACATTACTCTTTTGAGAAAATAAAGTAGGTTTCAATTGAAAAAAATAGCTCTCATAACAGGTGTTACTGGTCAAGATGGTGCTTTTTTGTCTGATTTTTTACTGAAAAAAAATTATGAAGTCCATGGGATTAAAAGAAGATCCTCATCATTTAATACAGGGAGAATTGATCATTTATATAAAGATCCAAAGGAATCTAAAACTAATTTTTTTCTTCATTATGGTGATATGACTGATGCAACAAATCTAATTCGCCTTATGAAAGAAATCAAACCAACAGAAATTTACAACTTAGCCGCTCAAAGTCATGTGGCTGTGAGTTTTGAAACACCTGAATATACTGCAAATGCTGACGCATTAGGAACATTAAGATTATTAGAAGGCATAAGATTATTAGGCTTTGAGAATAATATCAAATTCTATCAAGCATCTACATCTGAATTATATGGCAAAGTTCAACATAAAATACAAAATGAGAAAACACCTTTTTATCCCAGGAGTCCATATGGTGTTGCTAAATTATATTCTTATTGGATTACAAAAAATTACAGGGAGGCCTATAATATGTTCGCATCAAATGGAATTCTTTTTAACCATGAAAGTTCAATTAGGGGTGAAACATTTGTATCCAGAAAAATTGCTAGAGCTATTGCTGGAATAGTCTATAAAAAACAAAAGTTTTTACATTTAGGAAACTTAAACGCAAAAAGAGATTGGGGACACGCAAAAGATTTTGTTGAGGGTATGTGGTTAATTTTACAGCATAAAAAGTCAGACGATTTTGTTCTTGCTACAAGTAAAACATACTCAGTGAAAGATTTTGTTGAACTAGCCTTTTCTTTTGTTGATGTAGAAATCGACTGGTATGGTAAAGGAATTGAAGAGGTTGGAAAAAATCGAAAAACTGGTGAAACTTTAGTAAAGGTAGACGAAAGGTATTTTCGTCCATCTGAAGTCGATTATTTAAGAGGGGACTTTTCAAAAGCAAAGAAAGAACTTGGTTGGGAGCCAAAAATTTCCTTTAAAAAACTTGTTGAAGAAATGGTTGGTTATGAAATTAATGCACTCAAAAACTCTACATAGATTTATATAACTTCTTATATGTATTAGCACATTTTATAATATCAAATTTATCATTAATTTTTCTATTACCATTTTTTCCAAGCTTTATTCTTAGATCATAATCACTAATAAGCCTATGTAATTTTTGAGAGAAATTCATAGCATCATTTTGTTTTACCAGAAAACCATCAGAATTTTCACTTATTAAATCTGAATTTCCCCCTACATCAGTTGCAATAACTGGAAGAGAAAAACTCATGTATTCTAATAATGAATTTGAAAAACCTTCCTCATTTGAGCTTAAAATTCCAATATCAGCTTTTTTAAGATACGAATTAATATTTTCTATTTGTCCAACAAAAAGAACCTGTTTTTTTAATTTAAGTTTTATTGTTAAATTTATTAATGAGTAAACTAATTTCTTATCGGTATGATTTCCGATTAAACTTAATCTCCAATTTAAAGTTTTATCTAACAATGAAAATGCTTCTATAGCCATACGGTGATTTTTATAAGAGATAAAGTTTGCAAGCATTATTATATTAACAACTCTTTTTTTTCTTCTTTTAATAAATTTTTGTTTTTCAACTCCATTATAAATTAATAAACACTTTTCTTTTTTTACAAATTCTTCGTTGACTAATTGATCAATAACTTTACTAGAATTACCAATAATTAAATCCATTTTTTTATGAAGAAAAATTTCAATAAATTTAATGGCAAAAATTTTTTTTTGATAATTATTCATTGACCTTCTAGACATAAAAAAAGTTATTTTATCCTTAAAAATTGAGAGAAAACCGCCAATTAGGTATGCATGAGGTAAATAATAATGTATTATTTTAGGTGATATTTTTTTTTTCAATCCCCATAGTTCACTCATGATCCCTAGTAGTTTTGAATTATATTTTTTTCTTTCAAAAGTCTTATAAATTTTTATGTTCAGGTTTTTAAAGTCTTTGTAAAGTTTACCTTTTTTCCAGACTAACGCTAAATGTATATCAAAATCTTTATCAATCTTTTTTAGAATTTTAAAAAGTTGTTTTTCCGTACCTCCCAAATCTAGCGAACCAAGAATAATTAAAATTTTTCGCATTTTAAAAGAACAATATCACAACAGATGTAATGACACAATTTTTCTCGTTTGTGATTGAAAGAGAAATTCTGAAATTTTTATATGATTTTTTTTTCAACATTAAAAACTTTAAAGTGTTATTTTTAAGTAAAATCTCTGGTTTGCCTAATTTATCCCTAAATATTTGAATATCTTTGAAGCGTACATTATCTGAAATGCCTGTTCCTATAGCTTTACTCAAAGATTCTTTAGCAGAAAAAGAACTAGCAATTTTTTCAATTTTCTTCTCTATAGATATCTTTAAATTTCCAAATTCGTTAATCTCTGAAATTGAAAAAATTTTTTTTAGGAATTTTTTTCCATATTTTTTATATATTTTCTCAATTCTATCTATTGAAAGAAGATCAATACCATTATAAATTTCCATTATTAAACTCTTTGATTTATCCACATACCTGCAACATAATAGTTCCATATCAATGATGGAGGACAAAATTTATATTTTTTAAATCTATCCCAGGTGTTAATAATTACTTTTTTGTTAATTTTGCAATTTTCCCACTTGGTTTCATAGATTACGTCATCAATTGAAGTCTTTAACTCTTTAGAAAAAATCCACCTATTTAGAGGAATTGCAAAACCCATTTTGGGTCTATCGAATAAATGTTTAGGAACATAACTAGATAATATATCCTTCAAAATACTCTTTGTTACACCTCCTACTAATTTTCTAGGAATAGGGATATTAATCACTTTCTCAAATAATTTGTGATCTAAAAAAGGAGACCTTACTTCTAAAGAATTATTCATACTTGCTCTATCGACTTTTACTAAAATATCATTGGGTAAATAATATTCCAGGTCAAAAAATTGAATTACTTCAATAAAATTTTTTTGATCTAAATATGTTACATATTTTTGAAATTCATTAATCAAAAAAGTTATTAATTTAACATCCATTGAATTCAATCTTGCATAAAAATCTACATAATTATCTGAATCAAGAATGTTTATTATTTTCTGAACTCTATGAGATAGTGCTTGAAGACCAAATGCCTTAGATACCGGGTAACTTATAAAATCATAAAACCCTAAAGGAAACATTTTTAAAAATTTGGTGAATAATTTTTTTAAAATTGACCTTGAAAAAATAAGTTTTTCAAAACTTTGAGCAACTTTGTATCTATTATAACCTAAAAAAATTTCATCTCCTCCGTCACCAGATAAACAAACTTTTACATGCTTATTAGCAAATTCACTAACTAATAAAGTTGGAAGACATGAAGAATCCCCAAAAGGCTCATCATAAACTTTCGAGATCAAACTTACTTTATTTAATAGATCATCTATTGACAAAATCATTTCATGGTGATCAGTTTTTAAATATTTAGCAATTTCACTAGCATATTTAGATTCATCGTACTCTCTCTCCTTAAAACCAATTGAAAAAGTTTTTATTCTTCTTTTTGATTTTTTTTGCATTATCGATGCAACAATAGAGGAATCTATTCCTCCAGATAAGAAGCAACCAACTTCAACATCAGCCACCATCATACTTTCAACAGAACTTTCTAAAGAATTTTTTACTTCGTCGACAGAAGTTTTATCACTAAATTTGTCGTTTTTCCTAGACCAATACTTTTGTTTATTAATAATTTTACCTTTTTTAATTGTAATAATTTCAGACGGTAAAACTTTGAAAACATTTTCATATACTGTGATAGGTCCTGGAATATATCCTAATGAAAAAAAAAAATTAAAAGCGTTGTTATTAACTTGCAATTTTTTTGGGGAGAAAAATTCTGATATTACTTTTATTTCGGAACCAAAAATAAATTCGTCCTTACCTAAATAATAAAAAAGAGGTTTCTCACCAAACCTATCCCTTACCAAATGAAAAACTTTGTCTTCTTTATCCCAGACGCAAAATGCAAACATTCCATCGATCATCTTTGCAGTTTTCTGAACTCCATAAAATGAAATTAGTTCTAATAAAACTCTAGTATCAGAATTTATATTTTTTTTCTGAAAAAGAACTTTATTTTTGTTTATTAAATCTCTGTAATTGTAAATTTCACCGTTAAAAGAAATAATATACCTTTTATTGTTTGATATCATAGGCTGAGATGCTGAGGATGATAAGTCAATTATTGATAATCTTTGGTGAGCTAAGAAAACATTATTTAATTCAGACTTCCAATAACCTGAGTTGTCAGGTCCTCTATGTCTTATCACGTTATTAATTCTTTCCAGACAATTAAAATTTAAATTGTTCCTATCTTTTAAAATTTGAAAACCGGCGACTCCACACATAATATTAAATTTTTAAATTAAAAAAAGTTAGACGTGAAAAATATATATAATTTAAATAAAGCAAATAAGGATATATTGGCATTAGATACCTTATAGTTGCAACATTGGAAAGTGACACACAGATTAAATAAAACTGAATCATAAAAACTATAAAAATAAAGTCAGGAGAAAATGATTTTCTATTTGAAATTATTTGAAACGTAAAAAAAATAAGCGTAAAAAATAATATTATAAAATAAAGACTTGTAAGTTTTAATAATCTTATATCAACATACTCTACTTTATTAGAGGAATTTTGAAGTAAATCAAAAAAAGGTGGTTTGTTGTTATTTACTTCTTTTTCTAAGAAATTTATTGTTTTGTTTCCTGATGACCACATTCCAATGTAGTGAGATGTTGAAAGTTTTAAATATTCAAAAAAATTGTTTCGTATTATTTCAAAAAAATAATCAATATAGTTTTCTTGAATAATATCTTCGATAATTGATTTTTTATCATCATTAAATTTGTACTCTAAATATTGGTATTGTGCTATTACCTCATAATCAGCCCTTAATTCAGCCCTTAATAATGGGTTTTTAATTTTTGAAAGATATAAGTCAACTTTACTAAAGTCTGATTTAGCTTCATTAACCAATTCTCTGATTTCACTTGGATATTTATCAACCTGAAAATTTTTATTTGACGCTAATGTTATTAATTTGCCAGTAACAACACTGTCTAAAACTGAATTTCTCTTATCATGTTTTAAGAAAAAAAGCCTATTTTCTATAAAAATTATTAAGGATAAAAATAAAATAAAGGTTATGATTTTATTATTTGCACTTTTATAAAATTTTAAAATATAAAAAATAATTATAGGAATAGCAATAGCAAAGCCTACCGGCTTAATTGTGATTATTAATCCAACAAAGATGCCAAGTAGTATTGTTAAGAAAATATTACTTTTCTTACTCAAAAGAATAGCTAAAGCAAAATTTATAAATGAAAAAAAAAGAGACTCTGTCAAAATCGAGTTTGAAAACGATGTATAAAATAAATTAAAAATCACGAGGATCAATAATATTGGAAAAAAAATATTTACTTTGACAAATGAATTGAGAAAAAAACAAACACTTAGGGAAAATAAAAATTTTTGAAAAAAAATAATATCTACACCAAAATAATCTAAAAAAAAAATGATATTTGGATAAATTGCTGTTCTATATGAATGAAAATTTTGGTAACTTGAACTATCCGGCTGAACAGAAGAAAAAAGAGATGGTGACATTATTATGACAACAAAGACAATGATAAAAAGTAAGAAAAAACTTGCTAAATTTAATGTTTTTGACATAAATGCAATATCCTACCATAATATTTTTTTATGCAAACCTTTAAAATAGCCAATAAATTAATTTCAAATAATTCAAAGACATTTATTATCGCAGAAATTGGATTGGCTCACATGGGTTCTTTGAATATTGCACATTCATTTATTGATGCTGCTGCTAAATTTGGAGCAGATGCTGTTAAATTTCAAATGCATATAGCATCTGAAGAGTCAACAATAGATGAAAAATTTAGAATAAGAATTTCTTCTCAATACAAATCAAGATATGAATACTGGGAAAAAACATCCTTTAAAATTGAGGAATGGAATGAAATCATAAATCATTGTAAAAAAAAAAAATAATTTTCCTTTGCACCCCATTTTCAATTAAAGCTGCTGAAATTTTAGAAAACTTTAACATAAAAGCATTCAAAATTGGTTCAGGTGAAATTCTTTTTCATGATATGTTTGATTATTTAAAAAAGACTAAAAAACCAATTCTTATAAGTACTGGTTTAGCAAAAATTTCAGAAATAGACGATATTACAAAAAAAATAAAAAGTTCTAACCCTTTTGCTATTTTTCAATGCACAAGTCTATATCCCACCCCGCCTGAAAAAGTTGGTTTAAATTTAATTAATGAATTTAAATTAAGATATAAATGTCCAGTTGGTCTTTCAGACCACTCTGGTAATATTTACTCAGCTATTTCTGCCATTGCACTAGGAGCAAATTTAATTGAAGTTCACATTTCATTCGATAAAAGTATATCAAATCCAGATTCCTCATCCTCAATAACTTTTTCCCAATTAGGTGAGATTGCAAACGCAGCAAAATTTCTGAATATTACTGTTAATAATAAAGTCAATAAAAATAAATTGGTAAAAGAATTAAGTAGCTACAGAAAAATTTTTTTTAGAAGTTTGTCTTTAAATAAATCTTTAAAAAAGGGAAATATAGTTGGAAAAAATGACTTAACTCTGAAAAAACCAGGCACTGGAATTCCCCCCAATAAACTAAATTTGATAGTTGGAAAAAAACTAAAAAAAAATGTTAAAACAAATAAATTATTAAATATTAAAGATTTTGAAAATGAGTAAGCTTAGAAAAATTTGTGTTATTGTTAATAGCAGAGCAAACTATGCTAGAATAAAGTCTTTACTCCTCGAAATAAAAAAAAGTAAAAAATTAGAACTGCAACTTATAGTTGGAGCCTCTGCTCTTTTATACAGATTTGGAAAAGTAGTCGATATTATAAAAAAAGACGGATTTAAACCTGTTGCAACAATGCAATGCCTTTTAGAGGGAGAAACACCTGAAGCCATGGTAAAATCAACTGGTCTTGCCATGATTGAACTTTCAACCATTTTTAATAATATTAAACCAGACATTGTTTTAACTATAGCTGATAGATATGAAACATTAGCTACTGCGATCACAGCAAGATATATGAATATTTGTCTTGCCCATACTCAAGGAGGTGAATCTACAGGATCAATTGATGAAAGTGTAAGACATTCAATTACAAAGTTGGCTAACCTTCACTTTCCATCAACTGAAAGATCAAAAGAATTCATTATTAAAATGGGTGAAAACAAAAACAAAGTTTGGAATACTGGCTGTCCATCACTTGATTTAATAGAAAAGAGTTTAAATATTCCAACTAATTTTTGGAAAAAATATGGTGGGACTGGAAAATTTATCGACTTAAAAAAAGAATATATTGTACTACTACAACATCCAGTTACTACCGAATATGAAGAGGCAGGAACTCAAATGAAAATAACTTTGGAAGCTATCAAAATGCTGAATATGGCTACGATTATTTTGTGGCCTAATGCGGATGCAGGGAATGATCAAACTTCTAAGGCAATTAGAGTTTTTAGAGAGAATAACCCTAATTTTCCTTTAAGATTATTAAGACACTTACCAGTAGATGCATACCATAAAGTAATTTTTAACTCCAAATGTCTTATAGGCAATTCAAGTTCTGCAATAAGAGAAGGTGCATTCTTGGGCTTACCTGCAATAAATATTGGAAATAGACAAATTGATAGAGAATTCGGAGAAAATATTATCAATGTTCCGCATAATATAGAGAAAATTAAAAAGGCAATCTTAAAACAAATCAAACATGGGATCTATAAAAAATCAAAACTTTATGGAGACGGAAATGCAGCTGTTAAAATTCATAATATTTTGGTTACTGCTGATCTAAATATTAACAAATCGTTATTTTATTTAAAAAATGAATAAAAAAGTAAAATGGTGGAGTGCTGACAGAAAAGAAACTTCTTATGTTCATTGGACAGCAGGTAAACCAAAAAATCAAGTTCAGTTATCTTTCCTTAACAACTGGTTAACCTTCAAGAGGATAATAGATGATCTTGGTATAAAAAAAAATAAATGTATAGAACTTGGTTGTGGGAGAGGGAATATGTCGTTATATTTTGCTAATGATGGATGGAATTGTACACTTCTTGACAACTCTCCAACTGTGATCAAAGTAGCTAAGAAAATTTTTTTGGAAAGAAACCTTAAAGCAAATTTTTGTATTTCTGATGCTGTTGATATAAAGTTAAAAGAAAAATTTAATGTTTGTTTTTCGATAGGTTTATTAGAGCACATACCAGAACTTAAAAAAGCAATAAAATCACAAATTAATTTATTAGAAAAAGACGGTTTGTTTCTTATGTATGTTGTTCCTGACAATATTCCAAATGTTCAAAAAAATTGGCATTGGTTAAATTCATTTCTTAAGATTCTAAAAAAACCAAAAGAAAACAAACCAAAACCTCAGGTATACAGATCAAACAGCTCAATTAAAGAATACGAAAGAATTCTTCGAGACCTTAGAGTATATAATTTGAAAGCTTCAGGAATATATCCACTTCCAATGATTTCACATTCAATTGACTTTCCTTTTTCACTTAATAATAAATTTATTGAGTTTTTTTTGACAAATATTTTTGTAGTAGCATTAAAAATTAGAAAGTTTTTTAATACCAGTAATCCTTGGCTTTGTGAAGAAAAGTTTGGCCAAGCCTTTTTAGTCTGGGGTCAAAAAAGTGATTAACATAGGTTTAATTCCAGCTAGAAAAGGTTCCAAAAGGATTAAAAAAAAAAATCTTAAGGTTTTAGGAAATCAACCATTAATTCAATATAGCATAGAAAATGCTTTATCATCTAATTTAGATAAAGTTATAATTTCGTCGGACTGTGATGAAATTATAAATTTTTCCAAAAACTTTAATGTTGAAACAATAAAGAGACCTATGGAATTAGCAGGAGATGAGTCAACAACATTTGATGTGGTGAAGCATGTTGTTCAAAGTTTAAATAAAAATGAAAATATCGAAAGAATTTTTTTACTTCAACCAACATGCCCATTTAGACCAAAAAATTTAATTAATGATGCACTAAATATTTTTCAGGAAACTGAGTGTGACTCTGTAACTACATATAGAAAAGTTGATTTTTTTCATCCAAACAGAATAAAAAAAATCAGAAATGGAAAAGTGCTAAACTATTGTGAGGAAGAAATCGAGAATGTTGGAGTATCAAAGCTACCACCAGCATATCAACGCGATGGATATCTTTATTCATTTAGAACAGAAGTGTTAATCAAACAGAATTCTTTTTTTGGGAAAAAAGCTAAAGCACTAATTATTAATGAAAATTTCTTTATAAATATTAATAATAAATTCGATTGGTTAGTTGCAGAGAGTTTTTTAAATGAAAAAAAATAAAGTATTAGTCACAGAGTCTGAAAATTTATCTGAGGAAACAAAAAAAAAAATTAGAAAACTTGGAAAGACCGACTTCTTAAATCTAGATTATGAAAGTCTCAAGAAAGTGATTGCCTCATATAATATTATTATAATTGGCTTATCAATTAAAATTGACATACAAATTATTAATCAAGCAAGAAAACTAGAGTTTATTCTTTCTCCTACCACTGGACTAAATCATCTTAATATTAATTATCTTCAAAAAAAAAAAATAAAAGTTATTTCTTTAAAGGGTAAAACTTCTTTTTTAAAAAATATACCAGCGACAGCCGAACATACTTTTGCTTTAATCTTAAATCTCGTAAGAAAAATTTCTTTAGCGAATAACGATGTTAAAAGGAAAAACTGGAATAGAAAAAAGTTTTTGGGTAGTGAACTTTTTGATAAAAATCTTGGAATTGTTGGTTATGGAAGAATTGGAAGAATTGTAAAAAAGATTGGGAATGCCTTTGGAATGAAAACCTACTTTTATGACCCATATGTAAAAGCTAGTTTCAAAAATTCAACTCAAGTAAAAAGTCTTCAGGAGTTAGCAAAAATATCTGACATATTTACAATACATATACCTAGTAATGAAAAAAATAAAAAAATAATATCTAAAAAGGTTCTTATAAATCTTAAAAAAAATAGTTTTCTTATTAATACCTCACGTGGTGATCTAATTGATGAACATGCACTCATTGAAATATTAAAAAATAAAAAAATTGCAGGTGCAGCTTTAGATGTTATAAATTTTGAATATGGTAATGTTATAAACCAAAACATAATAAATTATGCTTGCGAAAACGATAACTTATTAATTACTCCACACATTGGTGGATATACCAATGAATCTATTAACAAAACTCATCAGCATGTTGTAGAAATTTTATTAGACCAAATTAATGCTCCTCAATATTAGCAAAGAAGTACTCTCTATACTAGATAAGAACTTTAAATTGAAAGTTCTTCTCATAGTAATTTTTTTTCTGATTTTTTCCATAATAGAAATAATTGGGATAAGCTCTATTTTCTTTTTCCTAAATACAGTTTCTTCAGGAAATATAGATAACATTATAAAATACTTAAACTTTTTTAAACTAGATAACCTGAATTATAATCAAGTAATTTATCTTTTAGGAATTTGTACAATTATTATAATACTCTTTAGAAACTCTTTTGTTATAGTTCAAGAATATATAAATAACAATTTTTTAATTTCTTTAGAAGCAGACTTAAGAAAAAAATTACTAAAAAACTACATTAATCAAGACTCAATTTTTTTAGGTTCTAATAAAAGTAGTAGTCTATTTAGTGTTTTATATAATCATTTAAGTACTTTAGTTCATGGCACAGTAAATAACCTCATTACAATCTTTTCAGAACTAATAATTATTTTAGTTCTTTCTACCTTTTTAATATTTAATTCATCTTCTTATTCAATATTAATTATAAGTTTATCAATCGTTAGTTATCTCTTTTTCTTCATAATTTTTAAAAAAAAAATAAAAAATATTGGTACAAAAAGAGTACTTGAAATTAATAAATTTTTCTCATTGTTACAACAAACACTAAAATCAATCAAAGAAATAAAAATTTATGACTACTTGTCCTTTGTTGTCAAAGATATTTACAAAAATAATGTGCGTATAAAAAATATTATTATTAAATTTCGAATTATTAATATTTTTCCTAAGCAAATATTAGAAGTTACATTAATAATTTTTTTAGTCTTATTTGTGATTTTTCAAATTGACACAAATTTTAATAATAAGAACCTTATTGAAGAACTGATTTTTCTTGCAGTAGTATTTTATCGTCTTACACCTAGAGTAGACAATTTTTTAAAATCACTTTTTGCCATACAGTTTAATAGTAAAGCCTATGATCTTATTAAAGATCACTTAGAACTAAAAAACTTCGATGTAAAAAAAATCTTTAGATTAAAGGATACAATTGAATTAAAAAATATCAAATTTTCTTATAACAAAAATAAAAATTTTAAACTCGGTCCAATAAACTTAGTTTTAAAAAAAAATAAAATCTATGGTTTGAAAGGAGAGAATGGATCAGGAAAATCGACATTAGTTGAAATATTATCTGGTTTAGCCCAGGCAAATCAAGGTAGTATAAAAATTGATAATAGAGAAATTAACTATTATAAAGAAAAAATATCAGTCTCATATATACCTCAAAAATCGTTCTTTTTTAACTCCACTATACTTGAAAACCTTCAACTAGGAGCAAGGAACCCATCCTTAGTAACTTTAAAAAAAAAGTTAAAGGAAGTTAACGCATTGAGTATTTTTGAGAGCCTTAATCTTAATTACGATTATATGATTAATGAGGATAATACTAATTTAAGCGGAGGCCAGATCCAAAGATTATCAATAATAAGAGCTCTATTAAAAAAAAGTGATGTCATAATTTTCGATGAATCGACCAATGCAATTGATAAAAAAAGTGAAAATAATATTTTAAGTCTTTTAAAAAGAATTAAATCAAATAAAATCATATTATTAATTTCTCATAGCCAAAATGTCCTAGATTATTCTGATATTTCTATTTTTATGAAAGATGGTAAAATAATTAAATGAGTCAAGTTGATAGATTAAGAATAAGTTATTTTGCGCAGCAAGAACGAGAATTGAAAAGATTAATTGATCCAAAAACAGGTCTTCTGTCAAAAAAGTTTTCGAGAATAATTTCTTGTCCATCCTGTAAAACGAAAAAGTATGAAAAAATTTTTGTAAAAAGAGGATATACATTCGTCAGGTGCAAAAAATGCGGATTAGTTTACACCAACCCACAAGTAAAAAATGAATTAGTTGAAAATTTTTATTCTGGTAAAAAATCTAAAGCAGAGAAAACCACTGATATGTGGCACAGTATTATGTTGAAAGAAAGAAAGTCTAAGTGGAGGTCTGATTATTATAATGACTTAATAAAAAAAATAAAAAATTATAAGAAAAAAGGCAGTTTACTTGATATTGGATGTGGGATTGGTCAGTTTCTTGAAGTTGCCAAAAAAAATAACTTCAATACTCACGGCTTAGAACTTAGCAAAGTTGGATATGATTTTTGTATTAAAAATAATATTAATGTTTTTCAAGAAAACATTTTTTCTAAAAATCTAAAAAAAAATTCTTTTGATATTATTACAGCGTTAGGTGTTTTTGAGCATCTTACCAACCCTTTAGAATCTATGGTGAGATGTAGAGAATTACTTAAAAATAAAGGTTTGATATCATTAATAGTTCCAAATATGTACAGCCTATATAATATGATTCTAAGAGATAAATCAGTTACATTTGATGGAAAAGAGCATATGATCTTTTTTTCAATGGAATCATTAAACTATTTTCTTAAACAACTAAATTTTAAAATCTTACTTCATGATACCGTTCTTACTGGGATCCCAAACATTGGAAGATACTTACAATTTTATGATCCATATATTGACATTAATTCAATGGAATATATTCCAAATGAAATACGAAATTTTTTTAAAAAGAAAACACACAATCTTGAAAAAATGATACTTAAAAATAATTTGGGACTAAGACTTAGAGTTATTGCACAAAAAAACTAAAAAACTAAAATTAAATTTTTCAATGATTAGAATGATATCTGATAAAATTAGGAATCTTTTTGGTAAACATAAAAAAGTTATTCTTAAAAACTCAGAAAAAAAAATTTTAACTTCTTTAAATCTAATTTTAAAAAATAAAAAATCTCCTAACCAGCAACCATATCATTATATCTTAACTGAAATGAACGAAATTAATCATTATAAAAATATTTTAGATTTTGGCTCTGGGTTTTTGGATAACTCTATTAGATTATCAAAAACAAAATCAATAAATAAAATTTACTGCTACGATCCAATTTACAAAAATAAAAAGATTAAATCTAAAGTTAATTTAATAATAAAAAAACACAAAAAATTAACAATAGTGAATAATTTTAAAAGTAACCTTAAGATGGTAAATTTAGTTTTTTCTAATTTAGTTTTTAGTCATCTTAGTCCAAATGATTTAAAGGATTTATTAAAAATAATTTATAATAATAATTGTGATCTTATATTTGCAGCGAATAGTTTAATTGATCAAAGTGAAGGAAAAAAACTCTTTGAATTTAAAAAATCATCTGGTCTTTACCAACACAACTATAGAAAAATGCTTACATTAAACAAGTTTAATATTAAATGGCTTTATTCACTTGAAAGCTGTGTTGATAAAAGTAAAAAAATTATTTTATGTTTTGCCACTAAAGAAAATTAATATATATATATTCCACTGTATAATTATGATAAATATGTTGAATAAAAATTTAATGGTATCATCCTATTATCAATTCATTTTTTAATAATTTGATAAAACTAACTAATATTAATTTAGTCTAAAAATCATTTAATATTATGAAAATTCATGAATTATTCAAGCAGACGCGACATCCTCAGGATGTGAACGATTATTATCATTGTTTTAACTCCAGTAATGTCCTTAATGTTATTTATTGGTGGACTTTTTTTGAAATTATTGATGATATTAAAGGCGATATAGTTGAGTGTGGTGTTGGACGAGGACGAAGTTTGATTACAATTTTAGCAATTAATAGACTTAAAAAAATGATGAACCCAAAGTTTACCCGAAAGGTTTTCGCACTTGACAGTTTCGAGGGTTTTCCGTCACCTCATAAATTTGATAAATCCAGTAGAAACCCGAAAAAAGGGGAATGGAGTGAAAGCCCAAATAAACAATTTAAATATTCTGTTAAATCTTTAAAGAAAATAATTTCATTAGCTGAATTAGATTCAAAAGATTCAAAAGAAATGAATATAATAAAAGGCTTTTTTGATAAAACAACTGAGAAATTGAAGGTAAAAAAAATCTCAATTCTTCATCTTGATGGTGATTTATATGATTCGGTTTTATCACCTTTGAATAATCTCTGGAAAAAAGTTTCAATTGGTGGGATAGTTGTAATTGACGACTACATTGTTGATAAAAGATTATCTAAAAATGAAGGTTTTCCAGGTGCGCGAAGAGCCATTAATGAGTTTCTAAAAAAAAATAGTAATTTTGATTTTAAAGTAAGTATTAGAGGGTCACCCTATTTACTAAGGATAAAGTAAATAAACCAAAAAATTATAAAACCAAAGATCTAAATTTTTTTTTTATTTATGAAAAAATGGAAAATTTAAAGATACTGACATATCATTACATCAAGGATAGTGAAAAAAAAATTCAAGAAAGTATACTTGGTCCAACAAAAGAAAATTTTTATAAACAAATTAAATTTCTTAAAGAAAATTTTAATATAATTTCTCCTGAAGATATTTCAAAAGCACAAAAAGGAGATGTTTTGTTAACTTTTGATGACGGACTTAAAGATCATATTGATACAGTTCTACCTATCTTGTTAGAGTTTAAGTTAAAAGCTTTATTTTTTATACCGGTTTGTCTTTTAGATCATAATCCCTGCCCACCAGTAATTATTCATTACTCTCTAGCTTTACTAAGATTAAAAAAATCAGAAAAGTTATTAAAAGAATTCTTAAAAAAATTTGGAATAATAAAAAAATTTAATCAAAACACAGATATAAAAGAAAAAATAAAAGAAATTAAAAATTTCTTCAAAGTTGAACTTGATCATAATATTGCCATAGAAATAAGTGAGTTATTAAATGATTACCTCAATAAGAAATTTCCTCACTTATTCGAGAAAATCTTTTTATCTAAAAATGATTTAAAAACTATTTCCAAAAACAACCAATTCATTGCATGTCATACTTATTCACACCCGTCTTTTTCTAAAAAATTTAGTATAAATTTTTTAAAGCATGAAATTATTTTAGCAAAAAAGCGTCTGGAAGAATTCATAGGAAAAAAAAATAATTTTTTTTGTCTACCTTATGGAACCGCTGAAGATTGTAAAAATCTGAACTATAAAATATTTATTGATTCGGATACAAAATATCTGTTTAAGTGTTTTCCAGCATCCATTGAAAAAAAAGAATCTCTTGTCATATTTGGAAGGAAATCTGTTTATATGAACGAAAATAATCATGATATCTCTAAATACTTGGAAGATCTTTGAATTTAATTGAGAAAAAGGTAAAATTTATAAACTCTTTAATAAATGAAAAATCTGTTTCATGTTTTTTAGTAGAGGTATATAATTCAATTTTGTTAATATTTAACTAAAAAATCTTATGAGTCTATTAGAGGAAAGAAGAATAAAACAATATGATCAGCCCATTAAGGGGATTGATGATGCTATTCCAAAAAATATATTAATTGAATTAACTAATGCTTGTAATCATAAGTGCAACTTTTGTTTTAACCCAAAATCTTTAAGAAAACCAGCTGTTATTGACATAAATCTTATGTCAAAGATACTTGAAGAAGCCTTTGATATGGGAATTAAAGAGGTTGGATTCTACGGAACTGGAGAACCACTTTTAGTTCAAAATATAACTGAAAGGATTGCCATAGCAAAAAAAATTGGTTTTGAGTATTTATACTTAACTACTAATGGCTCACTCAGAGATGATGACTTTTGGGAAGACTTAGTAAAAAACTCTGGTCTATCAAGTATTAAGTTTTCAATTAATGCTGGAACAAAAGAAACCTACAGAAAGATACACGGTAAGGATGATTTTGATAAAGTAATCCACAGAGTTAGATTTGTTTCAAAACTTATTAAAAAAATAAAAGTTAATTGTCATCTAGCCGTTAGTTTTGTTGCTACTAAGGATAGTGAAAAAAGCTACAACTCACTATCTAATTTATTGAAAGATCATGTAGATGAATTTTTATTATACGGTACTAATAATCAAATTGGTTATTTAGACAATAAAGATAAAAAAGGAAAAATTGTTTCAAGAAATTATAAACTTCCTTGTAGTATGATTTTTAATAGAGTTCATATTTCATCTGAAGGTTACTTGACCGCATGTTGCGAAGATTACCAAAATTACCTTGCTTCTTATGACCTAAAAAAACTTAATTTAAGTAAAGCATGGAACGGTAAAATAATGAATAACCTAAGAAAAAAACATTTAAATAAAGATCTAAAAAACCTTATTTGTGAGAGTTGTATTTTTGGAACTAAGACAGATGATGTTCAACCACTAGATAAAAAGTTATTTACTCCAATTCCTAAGTAATAATGAATATCTTTCTTTTTCCTCAGAGAATAGGTGCATTCGATATTATCACGCCTATTTTTTATAAAATAAAGAAAAAATCTGGAAGAACTAATTTAATTATTTTTGATAATAAACAAGTGTTTGAGGAACTTACGGAAAACAAAGAAATCTTTGATTTACTAAAGAAAAGTTCTAAGTTTATTAAACTTTTTAATTTTAATAAGCTATTCTTTAAAATTTATAAACTCTTCCTATTGCTTTTCTTTTGTCTAACTTTAAAAAATAATATTTTTTCAAGAAGTTACTCAGGATTTTTTGAGAAAACCATTGCCAAAGTAAATTATTTTTTTGGTGGAAATAATTTTGTTATTCCTGGATCTATCAGTACCTTTGAGGAATGTCTCAGGCGATATTATTTTCCAAATGGAAAATTGAGAAAAGAAGGAAAAATACTAGAAAAAAAAATAGAACAACAAAAAGGCTGTAAAATGCTTTTGTTTTCTAAAGTTAACATTGAATACTATAAAAAAAGAGGAATTAATGAATTCACCTTGGTGGGTTATCCTATTTTTTACGAGGAATTTAAGGATTTTATTTCAAAAAATTCTTTAAGATACTTTTCAGTAGAATGCAAAAATAAAAAAAAAAAAATTATAAAATCCAAAACAATTTCCATACATATCAATAAATATTTTGGGAGATGGGCTAATAAAACTGATCAATGGCTAGAAAACAGGTTGATTAAAATACTAGAAATTTGTGATAACAAATTTAAGAATGTCACTTTTCTAATAAGAATTCATCCAGTAATAAAAGAAAAATACTTAGATAAGTATTATAAAATTAAAAGCTTAAAAAAAGATAACATTATATTTACAAAATTACATCCATCCTCAATGGCAAAATTATCTTTTTTAACAATTGGGATAACAACCTCATCAACCTTTCTTCATTCTCTTTCAATGCAAACTCCTTATATTGAATACGCTGAATTAACTAAAGATCAATTGAAAATATTTCCAGAAGGCTCAATGCATGTTACATTTGGAGTTTTACCCGCTAAATCACTTTTAGATCTAAAAAATAAGTTAAATTTAATTAAAGAAAAAAAAAAAATTTCATTGTTTTTACAATTAAAAGAAAATCATAAAACACTTTGACCTAAAAGATGAAGTTAACTATTTATAATTTAAAAGTTTTAAAAAACATATAATCTCACTAATTTATAAGATTGTTTGTTTTTAATACCTGGTTAATTTCTAAAACATCTGCAAAAGATAAATCTATTAATTTTGCTATATCAAATAAATCATTTACACCATCAGCATAAATAAGAAAGTCAAGGTATGACCTTATTTTTAACACTTTTTTTCTAAAAAAATTTGAAGAGTCAATCCTCTTTGAAATATCACCCATATATAAATCTCTCTTAGATAAAAATGGTTCACAAGGATTTACAGTCTTTGGTTTCTTAAAAGATTCTTCTAATCCCTCAATTAAATCAATAAAGACTCTAAAAGATCCACCTAATCCTTTTTTTGTCATAACATTAAAATTATCACCACTTGTATGGTATTCTGGATATTCCTCGTATTTTGTTCTTGAAAACCCGCATATAGGAAGGTTTATTAAGTTTGAACAATATTGTCTTTCATCACTTCCCCTTTTTAAAAAAGAAAACCTTTTATAATTTTTTTTCGTTTTTAGAATCATATCTAACATTTTTTCACTGAAATTATTCTCATATGGTGAATGAATTAAGCTATAATTTTTCTCATCTCCAACGCATGATATTGTATAACCTGCGATTACATTTTTTTTTAAATTTTTAAAATTTTTTGATAAATAATTAATAGAACCTATTGTTTCAGGTATAAAAACAAACCTATAAGTATAATTAAGTGAAGAAAAACCACTTAAATATTTTGCTAAAGCTGTTAGAAGACATATACCTGATAACTCATTATTTGCCATAGACGGATGGCAAATATTTGTAGAGAAAAAAATCTCTTTTTTGCTCTTTCCATTAATTTTAATGTCAGCGTAGTGCATTTTTCCCTTAAAATGCTTTGAATCTATAAAAGCTCTGTATTTTTGTTTCTTTAATTTTTTAAAGTTGTTATGAGACATACAAAAACCCCAATTCTTTTTATAATAACTTGTAACATAAGGAATTAGGTCTGGTTGTTTTTTAAGGGTGTATATATTTTTTGAAAGTTCATTAAGTTCTAACTCTTTATTTACAGAAGTTGAATATCCCATTACATGAAGGTTATTTCTTTTAAAATCACAAATTTTAGTTCCATCTTTTCCTAATAAATATCCTTCATTTATTTCCCATTGATCTGGTATTATCCAATCAAAAACTTTAGTTCCTGAGTTGACGGAATGTATTCTAAGGTTTTTGAGAATTTTATTTAAAAAATTTAGTGTCTTAATATTACCCTTTCCAGTCAATGATCTATTATATGGCCAAAGCGTTTTTGCCCATGTCATCATTTCGTTCGAATAATTTTTTACAATTTTAGTTTTGTCCATTTAATGACTTACTTTAAAAGATATTAATTTATTAGGCATTAGTATCAGACTAATTTTTATTTTTCAAATCAAAGTCGAAAATAGAAATAAAAATCAAAAATTTATTAAGTATTATTTTCACAATGGCGTAAATTATAATTTTTTAAAACTAAAATCAATATTTTTGTATTTAATTCAATATGAATTACATTCAAAAAAAAATTTAAGGTTTATAAAATTGAATAAAAATTTTTGTTCACTCTCTGTAATATTTTTCTTTTTGAGAAGTTTAAATATTTCATCTCTTTTGTAAATTTCAAAAATCTTTGTATTATCCATAAAGTTTTCAATGGTTTTTTTATCACTAAAATTAAAAACGTTCTGTATTGATACATTGAATCCAATTTTCCTTTTATCAAGTCTAACTTTATCATTCAAAATACCTTTCAAAGCCTTTCTAAGATAATACTTTCCATAACCTTTCTGAATAAGATTTATGGATGGAATTTTTAAAACAGAATTTAATAAATCTTTGTCTAGAAACGGGCTTCTATTTTCTAATGAATAATACATTGAATTGAGATCATCTTCATTAAGCATTACAGGAACAGTTTCAAAAAAAAGTTCGTTTAATAATCTATTTCTAAATAAAGAGTTGCAAAAAAAAGTCTCTGGTAAAAGCTTTTCTTTTTTTATTTTTATAAATTTAGAATATTTTTTAGTTTCTGGATAAAAGTTTTCTCTAAAATCACTATCTTTTATAAAGCAAAAAGGATCTTTGAGAAATCTATTTCTTACAAATTTACCTGCTGATTTCTTCCAAAAATTTATGTTTTCGTTAAGTTTCTCTTCATCATCAAACTCAGTGAAATGAAATAAAAAATGATCATAATATCCTGAAAATAATTCATCTGCACCAGTTCCTGAAATAACTACTTTACTACTAGTTTTTGAAATTGCTTCAGATATTAATGAATGAACAAGGTATGATATTGTTGAAATTGGTGCGTCGTGATATTCAATAAGATTTTTGAGTCTAACAGACATATTTGAATAATCAATATGAATAGGATAATGTTCACAACCTAAATCATTAACAGTGTGTTTAATATTTTCAGATTCATCATATTTTTCATCTGAATCTATAATAGAGTAAGTTTTTATCTTATAATTAAATATTTTAGATGCAATACTGGCAAGCCCCGATGAATCAACTCCTCCTGATAAACAAAATGATATCGGAACGTCTGATCTAAGACGTATACCAACACTGTTGATCAATTTTTTCCTAATTTCATCCGTAATATCATTTGAATGATTTGCTTTATTAAATTTTGGTAAAAAATATTTTTTCTCAGAGACCCCTAGATTTAGGTCAATTTTTAAAAAGGTGGCATTTTTTACTTTTTTAATATTACTAAAAAAAGAATTATTAGTTTTATTCAAAACTCTATATCCATAAATTATAAAATTGTTTATATACTTTTCATCAATTTTTAAATGTGAGTTTAGAAGGGCTCTAATAAACTTTACTTCGGAAGCAAAATAAATTCCATGAGTTGTTTTAAGTATATATAAAGGTTTCTCACCAAAAATATCTCTGCTTAAATAAAGTAGCTTTTTTTTATCATCCCAGATGGCAAAGGCCCACATTCCATTCAAATGCTCAAAAACTGTTTCTCCATACTCATTAAAGGCAGCCAGTAGAACTTCAGTATCAGACTTAGTTTTAAATATGTAACCTTTTTTTAATAGCTTTTCTTTAAGTTCTAAATAATTATATATTTCGCCATTAAATATTAATGTTTTGTCATAACTACTGAATGGTTGATTTGCATATTCTGTTAAGTCAATTATTGATAGTCTACTATGAAGTAAATAAACGTTAGTTTTTTTAAAATTGACCTCATAAGTATTTTGAGAATCAGGTCCTCTATTTTTCATTAAAGAAAGTGTTTTTTTTAAAATTGAATCTTCAATTTTTTGGTTACCAATATATCCAGAGATTCCACACATAACTTTTATAAATTTAAATTTATAACCTAAAAATTTAAGAAATCCTCTTTCTAATTAATAATTATTGTTGATTTAAAACACTTTAATAGTTTCATGAACAAATTTTCCATACAATAATTTATAAATAAAAACAGTATCTAAATCACTCATCTAAAATATCTCTAATGAATATAGGATCATTCTTTTTTTTTGATTTATTTAGTTTTTTACCAACCAAGTTAAAGAAACGAGACGAACACACTCCAATTTTTGGTCTAAGGTTTATTAAATCATTGGGTGAAATCGTATGTCCTTTTTTTATTTCCTTTTTTGCATACACTGATCTTCTTGCAGAAAAAAGGTTATTTTGGTTTTTTTCACTCTTCGTAGTTTTTGTTTTTTTTATACTAAGCATGTTCTTAAGTTGATTAATTTTATTTAAAAAATTATCAAGCGCATTTTTGTCAAAAGAAATTTCATTATCTCTAAATGTTTTTCTTTGAGGATCATTACTAAAATGTTTTTCAATAATCTTAGCACCGCTAAAGAATGCTCCAATTAGAGCAAAATCACCGATTGTATGGTCAGAGTAACCTACCGTTAAGGATAGTTTTTTTTGAAGAAACTTAATACTTCCTAAATTACAATCAGCCAATGGCGTGGGATAAGACGCATTGCAATGAAGAAGGGCTAATTTTTTTTGTGTAAGATATTCGGGATTTTTTTTTTTTATAAAATTAATCATTTTTCTTATATCTTCAAGAGAGGATAATCCTGTTGAAATTATTAAAGGTTTTGAAGTTAGTAATATTTCATTAATAATTTCAAAATTAGTACAATCTCCAGACCCAATTTTGTAAAAATCAACCAGCGAAGAAAAGGTTTTAATTAAGTCTTTATCCCAAATAGAAGCTCCAACATTTTTATTGTTCTTTCTACAAATTTTTATTAAATTTTTATATTGCTCAATATTTAATTCTAACTTTGAAAAATGTTTATACCTATCTTTTGTGAACTTTTCACTAGTTAATGTTGATGATTTATAAATTTGGAACTTTATCGCATCTGTATTTGATTGGCATGCTTGATTAATTATTTTTTTAGCTGTAGCGTAAGAACCCTCATGAGCTGAACCTACTTCAGCAATCATATAAACACAATTTTTCTGGGATAAAAAAAAATTTTTTTTCAACTAATAAATTTCCTACTTTTTTATTATCTTACAAAACACATAAATTGAGAATGAAATAATCTATGCCTGTAAATGTTTCAAAGCTTGTTGGTTAAAGTTTCCCCAAAAAATTCTTAAGCTACTATTTTCAATAGCTTTAGGGACCCAATGATAAATGTTTTGGCTAAACATTTTTTTATTAGATTTAATTATTGATAATATTTTTTCAGAATTGAATGTAACATTACCCGATACTTTTTTCTCATATGAAAGAATATTACCAGAATTTATAGTATTATTATACCATGAAGGTACATCAAAATTTAAATTAAGAATTCTTATATCAAATGCATTTTTTTTATTTTTAAAAACATCGTCAATATTTCTTGTAACCAAAGTCCAGGCTCTTACATCTTCGATAGCACAAGTAACTTTTTGTTTAAGTCTTGATTGTAAGATTTCCTTTAAGCAGTCAAAACCAATATTTATAGCCTCTATATTATGATCAATAAGTACATTAGCGTAACATTTTCTCATTACATTATTACCAGTCAAACCCTCAAGAAGATCTCTATAATTTTTTTCTTGTTGATAAAAGTTTTGGCAATCTTCCTTCGTATCAAATAATTCTGATCTTGTTTCATCTATAAAGTCGTAATATGCTTTTGATATTTTTAATTCTTTATTTTGTACTTTCTTCCAAACAGTTTCAAAAAATTCAAAACGATCGATTTTAAATTCTCTTAACAAACGGAAGATCACATCAAACTGAACTTCACTAAAAACTTTCATTATGAACGCAAGACCTCTACATTCTAAATAATCTGAAAAGGGCATCGTATTTGTTTCTATACAAACTTCCTCTGTCTCAATTATTTTTTTTTCATTATATTCTCCAAATTGATTAGGTAATACTCTAAATTTGGTTTTCATTCCAAATTTTTTTCTATTAGCAGAAGAGGCGAATTCTGTCCCTTTGAGCATCATAGTCGTAAATGGTATAACTCTATCAATATTAGCATGAGATAATTTACGCATTCCTTCAAAAAAAGTTTCTTTTGTCTCTAAAGGCATTGGAATAATGACATCAGAGTACGAGTTAATTCCTATTTCTCTTAAAGCATCATAAACCCTCTCAAAGTTACCGTCACCTAAGTTTTTTCTCTTTATTTCACTTAAAGTTTGGTCATTAAGCGATTGTACAGATAAAGAAACTACTAATTTGTTTTTAAGATTTTTTGCAACTTTAATAATTCTCTCATGCTGTGACTTTCCAGTTGAAACATTAAAGAAGTGTGGCCAATTAAATTTGTCTTGTAATCTACCTATATAATCAGAAATTATTTCATCTCTCCTCAGCATACCGAAATTAGAATCAGCTATAGCAAGCGGAACATCTGGATATTTATACATTCTTTTAGCAATATAGTCTAAATCTGCTTTAACTCTTTCAATACTAAAACTATTTACTTTATTATACCAAGAAGAAGCTGCTTCACAGAAAGTACATGCATAAGGACAGCCCCTAGCTGACTCAATAAATGGCTGAAAACCTCCGTCAAAAAATTCATCCATTTTACCGAATAGATAAGGTGATGGAATAACATCCAACTCTTTTAGTCTATCATAACCAATACCTGTAATTAGATTATTATCAGAATTTATAAATTTAACGCCATTAATTGGTTCAGATTTTAATACATTGATACTTTTTTTCTTCAACACTGATTCTATGAGCTTTAAAAAGGCAACTTCTCCTTCTTGATAAACATAAAAATCTATTTCATTTCTTTCTCTTAAATAATCTATGCCTTCAGACTCATCTCTAGGAAATTCTGGTCCTCCTGCAACTGTAACAATATCTGGATTAATTTCTTTAGCAAATTTAAAAATATATTTCCCTAGTTCGCAGTTCCAAACATAGTTTGATAAAGCAACGACGTCTACGTCACCTCGAGAAATCTCTTTTAAAATTTTGTCTGGATCAATGAAAATCTTAGTTTGAACCTTATTTTTTAAAAAAGACTCTGTATAGGTAGCGAGAAATCCTATTGCTAAGGGCATGACTGCTGAGTGTGTACCTATGGTCTTATGTCTAAGATCTGCAAGTAATATTTTTAACATAACTTTTGGATTAAATCACTGTAATATATGATGGTCAAATATTTTTTTTCTTAAATTTATTTAATAAAATGTCTTTTCAAATTCATCAGAAAATTGATGTTCTTTTATTTTTAGTTTTTTTGAAAAATTATCCCAATCAACCATGATTCTGTTACTAAGATTTAAATTCGAATTAATAAAGTATGCCCGCTTTTTTAGCAATTTTTCTGCACTTAATCTTAACTTGGGAAGACTAAAATTAACAAAATATATTGGTTTATTCTTCTTGAGTAGTGGGACTAATAAACTTGTACAACAATAATCAATAACATATGCATCAACATCAATTTTAATGTTCTCAAAGATTCCAATTAATGTTTTAATATTCATAAACTTAGCTAACTCCTCATGAAATTTCAATGAACCTTCAGGATGCGGTTTAAAAATCACTTCTAGTTTTTGTTTTTTAAGGAAAGCAAATAACCTAAGCTGAAAATCAATATAGGTTGCATCTGAATCAATTGGGACAAATCTTAGCCTATCTGATTTGTAAGCAGTTGCAATATACATAATTCTTTTGATTTTTTTTGTATGAAAGTACGTTTTAAATTGATCATTTCTTTTTCTTACACTTTTAATTTGGGGTTTATTCATACCATAAAGATAATTTTCATTAATTTCGCTGCGTAAATCGTCTAAATTTTCTTCTTTCTCTGTAAAAAACTCATCGCAGGTATTTAATTCTAGTGCATGTAAGGTATGTGACAAATTAACTATAGCATTTCCGGAACCATGAGAATGAGCAATTATTTTTTTGTTATTTCTTCTTAATGTATGACAAATTACCTTCATAAAATAACTTGCCCCACTTGAACCAACCCATACATTACGCTTTACTTTTTCTTGGTCTACTGACAGAACATTTTTCATTGTTATTTTGAAAAAACTAATAATTAAATTTTTTAAATAAGAAACGATTTGGCTGTCGATATTTTCTGACGATAACCTAAGTTCTTTACACATGTTTGTAATAATTACATCAATTATTTTTTTTAACATTACTGAACTCAGGCTTATATGGTTTGTTCTATTAGTCTCCCTACTGATAATTTTTTGAACATTTATATAAACCAATCCCTTACTTCTAAGTGATGCATTTTCAAGTGTTAGTGTGTTTGGTTCTAAGAAATAGTCATAGTTTCTATCTAAATTAACTAATTGGTTAACACTATTATTTTCAATTGTCCGTATAAACATTTTAATGAAAAAAGGTATTTTAATGTTTTTAGGAACATTTGAGAAATTTAATAAGAAATTAGGGACATAACTTGATAATTTATAATCTAGGATTTTTTTTAATATTTTATAATGTTCAATTGATATAAAAATATTTTTTTTTTTTATAAAAGGTCTTAATTTTATAGCTTCAATGATTTTAAGAACTTCGGGTATTAACCACTTTTGCATAATTGGTAGAGTGGCATGAAGTTCTTCCGACTCAATTGACAGTTTTGTAAAGTCAACCATAAGTCTGTGGTTTACCTTCTCAACGAACTCTCTTCTAACTGGCCAAAAGAAATCATCTAAACCCTTTTTTGTTAGAGAATTTCTTAAAAACTTTTTATTCATTATTATGTATTCTGAATTTTTTTAGAAATATTTAAAATTGTGTATCCAAGTCCATTTTTATGAATTAAGTTTGGCTCTAAGAAGTTTAGTTCAGACTCTTCATCTGAATAATCCAAATCTCCAGAGTAATTTAAAAAATTTTTTACTGTTCCAATATCAGAAATAACAGTTTCGGATAAAGTAGTCTTGAAAAAGTTTTTATTTAGAAATTCTTCGAGATTTTGTATTGAAAAAAAATTAATATGCTGTTCTCCTGAAAACATCGAACATTTATCTTTAAGAATTCTTGCTGATAAACTTTTATAATTAGGAATATTAATAATTAATTTTCCATTTTTTTTTAAAAGTTTGTGGATTTGTCTCAAGAGTAAAGCTGGGTCAAACAAATGCTCTAGGACTAACCATAAAGAAACTATATCAAATTTCTCATTATAATTTTCGTAATTATTAATCAGAGGTATTTTTTTCTTTTTTAAAAGTTTTAGGCAACTTTGGTTTAATTCACTTCCATAAACCTCGCAGCCATGTTCTTGAGCAACATCAAGAAAAAAGCCAAACCCACAACCAATATCTAAGACTTTTTTATTTTTTAAATTTATATTTAGTTTTTGAAGTGCGTAAAGAAATTTTTTTTTATCAAGATTTATATTCGCTTTATTCATTAAAACTTTGGTGTATGAATCTTCGTTTAAAAAGTTTGAATGTGTAACTTCTTCGTTAAATGTAGGATCCACATAAAAAAAACCACAGCTTTTGCATAAGACATGTTTGAAACCAGATTTAACAAATACTAATTCTTTTTTATTAGAGCCACATATTAAACAGTCTCTTTTTCTCTGATTTTTAGCATTTTCTATTTTTCGTTTGAAAAATTCTCTTTTTTTATTCAACCTTTCAAGATGCTCATCTCTCTCTGTTTCTTTTAAAAATTTGTTAAGGCTTCCAAATTGGATGTAACCATCGAAATCATCTTTATGTACTTTTTTTTTTTTCAAAGGTTCATCAATTTTTTTTAAATTAAAAACTTATATTATTTAAACTGTTTTTTTAATTATTTACCCTTGTTAACAAAGTTTAGTAAGATGAGCAACATAATTAGATTAAGATATATAACATGAAGTGGTTTTACATTGAATAAAAATAAGCAAATTGTTAACAAAGGTACAATTGATTACAGACCTGAAATTGACGGTCTTCGTGCCATCGCTGTTATAAGTGTAATTGTTTATCATCTTCAGATTAATGTTTTTGACTTCACAGTCATGAGTGGTGGTTTTCTTGGAGTAGATATTTTCTTTGTAATCTCTGGATATTTAATAACCTCTATTATTTTAAAAGAATTAAACTCAACTTCGGGGTTTTCATTTCTTAATTTTTATGAAAGAAGGGCAAGAAGAATTTTACCAATTTTACTGGTAGTTATGATAAGTACATTCGTTATCGGTTGGTTTATTTTGTTCCCAGCCGCTTATCTTGATCTTGCTTATTCTATTTTGTATACACTTGGGTTTAGTTCTAATTTTTATTTTTTTATTTCAGAAACACAGTATCAGGCCGTAAGTTCACTTTTCAAGCCTTTTATTCACACATGGTCTTTAGCAATTGAAGAACAGTACTATTTTATCTTTCCCTTTGTTTTAGTCTTTCTTTATAATTTTTTGAAAAAACATATTATTAAACTTTTAATTTTAGCTATTTTAATTAATATTCTTCTAATACATTTTTCAGGTAACTTGAATTTATCTCCTCCTTTTTTTGAAAAGAATTTTTCATTTTTTGCTCCAGCTTTTATTTTTGATTTTTATTTTTTGACTAGTAGATTTTGGGAACTTCTTTTCGGTTCTTGTTTAGCATACATTGAAGTTAAAAAGATTAATAAAAATAAAAATAATACTAATCACACCCTAATATCAATCATAGGTTTAGCATTTATAATATTTTCACTTTTCTTTTATAATGATAAAATATTTCACCCTTCAGTTTTTACATTACTACCAGTAATTGGGGTATCCATAATCATATATTTTACAGCCAACAATGAAAATTTTATAAAAAAATTGTTATCGCAAAGAATTTTTGTAGGAATAGGTCTTATATCCTACTCTTTATATCTTTGGCATTATCCAATTTTTGCTTTTGGAAGGATAAATCAAAACTATGACATAACAGTTATTCATAAAGTTATATGGATTGCCATGACAGTCATCTTATCAGTAATATCATATTTTTATATTGAGAGACCTTTTAGGAATAGAAATATTATTAACAAAAATTTCTTATTAAAATCAATATTGTTAGCATCTTTATTAATAATTATTTCCAATATTGTGATCATAAAAAATAATGGTTTTAAAACAAGGTTTGATCATCTTTCAAAAATTTATGGAACAATCGAGTTTGATAACGATTATTTGGGAGAAGAAAGTTGGAAATATTTACAAGAATTTAATGCTTTTAAAGAAAATAAAAAAGTTAAAATTTTAATTGTAGGCGATAGCCACTCGAAAGATATTTTTAATTGCTTTCATCAAAACACACATTTATTTCCAGAATATCAGTTTCGGCGACTTGGTTATGACAACAACACCAGACTAAGAATCAATACCTTTATTCCAGGCGGAAAAGAGGAAGAAAGAAAGTTAATGACTAAATTATTATCTTCAAATCCAAACTTTCTTCAATCTGAGGTTGTAGTAATCTCAAGTAGATACTCTCAAAATGAAGTGGATGCCTTACCTAATTTTATTAATTATCTCAAAGAATTTGATAAACATATAATCCTTTTATCTAGGACTAATGAATATGAAATATTAAAAGCACCCACACGAACTCAGGTAGATATTAAACTTTTAGAAATATTTAAAAATAGGAATGAATTCGATCTAGAGAAAAGAAAAAACTTAGAGAAAATCATGTATGATAAAAGAATTCTCAATAAATATGAAAATATAAATAATCAACTATCAAAAATTTCAGAAAAATATGAAATAAAATACTTAAAAAAACAGGACTTTTTATGTAATGAACAAAGTAAGCTTTGCGATGCACTTACACCAGATGGTAACAAAATATTTTTTGATAACGATCATTATACACTTAAAGGAGCAAAATATTTAGGCGAAAAAATATATAATATGAAGTGGTTTAACATAGAGTAAAACTGTAAATATTTTGAAGAAAATATTAATTTCCTTATGTGTTAAAAACTTATTTTTTACTTAACTATTTTATAGCTTAAATCAAAAAATAATTTTGTTTCTCCACCATAACTATCTTTATCATCCCCGCGCTTGGGACTGTTAGAACCATTAAAGTCAAAGCTTTCAATTCCTTTTTCCTTCCAAAAGCAAATAGTTTTATGAGTTCCTAACACTGCTAAATTATCTTTTCTATACTCATCAGCAACTAAACTAATTAGAAAATTAGCTGTGGAATTTTCAGATAGGCATATACTCGCATAAGATATTTTATTATTAGATGTATCCCTTATCTGAAGTGTTGAGCCATTATTTGCTAAAGCGTAATCTATAATAACACTAACTGTTTTTTTTGTTTTTTGATTTACTGTAATATCAGATCTTTCCATAACCTTATCATATAAATCAATTATCAGATTCTTGTCTTCACATCTTTCAAAAATAAAAACTTTCTTGTTTTCTAAATTTCTAATGATTTGTCTTCTTTTTTTTCTATAATTGATTGTAAAATCATTTTTTTGTAGGTTTGTGATAACATTTGTATAGCGTGGATAAAGTTTTATTCTTTCTTTTGATTTATCATGATAGTTCCACCAATCAAAAACTCTGATATCTTGTAGATACGTCGGCAACGATGCATTAATATTACTATACTTTGAATCAAATTTTTTAAGAAATTTTTCATAAATTACTGTCAGAATCGACAGTTTCCTGTGGTTAGGTAAATTTAAAATATAATCACTCCATACTGGACCTACATAGTATGTAAAATCAGGAAGATAAACCTTTTTTTTTTCATCTATACAGATTGGCCAAACGCATACTGTTTCACCACTTTTTTTTACAGAATACCAATTAACAGAGTTAGCAACTTTTTCTAAAAAATTTCTTTTTGTAAATATTGAGTTAAGCTTATTTGATGACCAACATTTATCAATTTCATCATCCGTAGGTATAACAATTTCAAACTTATTCATAATTTTGAAATAGATTATTATCTTTATATTAAGATGAAAAGTAATTAAACAATTTCTTTTCTTTTTTAAAATAATTTTTACTATATAGTTAACAAAATTATTATATTAATAAAATAATCAAAAATTTTCATGATTACCAGACCCCAATTAATTTACATTAAATAAATGGAAAAAATCGATAAAATAATTAAAGAAATAGAAGTATTAGCGACTAAAATTCCAAATAATAAATTAACGGTTAACTTTAAAATTTATATTCTATTACTTTTAATTTTGAATATTGAAAAAGTTTTATTAAATAGAAAAAAAAATCCAATTACTGAGACTATAAAAATATTAAAAGCAACAAAAGATAATTTTACTTTTTTAAATAATATCAAATCATATGGCGTAGAAATTAATTTTATAGAAAAATTTTCTAAAGAGAATATTCATAAAAAACTATTTCAGCTTTTATGGACAAACTTTTCATTTGAAGAGTTTAAAAAAGAAAGACTTGGAAGATACTTAAAAAGAATAAAAATTAATAAATTAAAACCGTTTCTTAAAAATAAAAAAATAATAGATTTCGGATGTGGACATGGAAATTTTCTTATGTCGTGTTACTTGAATGGATCAAAATTTGGTCTGGGAATAGATTATGGACAGGAAAGCATTAAATATGCAAATCTGACAAAGAAGAAAATGAAAATCTCCTCAAAAAATCTTCAATTTAAAGTGGCAACAGTTTACGATACTAAAGAAAAAAAAAATACCTTTGATTTAGCTATACAAAATGGCGTTTTTCATCATCTAAAAAATGAATCTAAAGCTTACAAAGAAGTTTACAGAGTTCTAAAACCAGGAGGTTATTTTTGGGTTTACACTGTCGGTGGTGGTGGAGTAAAAGACAAAGTCTCAAAGCTATGTTTTAGAATATTAAGAAACCTTAATAAAAAGATCATTTTTGATATTATTAAATCTACTGGGCTTAGTACGAATAAAGAATATTATATTGGAGACTCTTTTAATGCTGAATACAACTTTAGATCAAAAGAATCATTAATTAATGATCTAAAAAAAATAGGCTTTGTAAATTTCAAGCAACTTAATGGTGGAATGAAAACAGATTTTGATAAACCATTTATAAAAGATAAATTTTTTGAAGAAAAATATGGATCTGGAGATTTAAGATTTCTTTGTCAAAAAAAATATTGAGAAATTTTTATAAAAAATTTTGAATATATTTTTTATTAAGTTTGAAATACAATATAATAACAAATCATGAATAAATTTTCATTTCTAAGTAAATTACTTTTTGAAAAAGAGAAAAAACTTTTGAAAATATTGAACTTTTTCTCAAAATAATAGATTTAATGAAGCTTTACTTGGTTAAAAAAATTAGAATTTCAATAAATAAAAAAGCAATTAAATGGTAGATTTTGAGGCTGCTATAATAGGGGCTGGAGTCGTTGGTCTGTCTATAGCAAGAGAATTATCTAAAGGTGGAAAAAAAGTATTAGTGATTGATAAGAATAAATCATTTGGCGAAGAAAATAGCTCTAGAAATAGCGGAGTTATTCATGCAGGTATTTACTACAATGAGGATACACTAAAAGATAAATTGTGTGCCAAAGGAAATACTAGTCTCTATTCTTATGCTAAAGAAAGAGAAATAAATTTTATAAGATGTGGTAAACTAATTGTTGCTTGTAATTCACGTGAAAAAAATCAATTAATTAAAATTAAAGAAAATGCTGAAAGAAATAATATTAAAGTGAATTTACTATCCAAAAAAAAAAATAGAAGAATTAGAACCAAAATTAAATGTTGAAGATGCTTTGCTTTCTGAAAATTCAGGAATAATTGATGTTGACGGATTAATGACTAATTTTATAACTGATATTGAGAACGCTGGAGGGGTTATAAACTATAATTCAAAGTTTTCGTTCAGTAAGAATAATAAAAATTATATTTCGTTTTATGTTAATGACGATTACTCTTTTAAAATTAAAACAAGAATACTAATAAATTGTGCTGGTTTAAACAGCCAAATTTTAGCAAAAAAAATAGATGGAATGGAAAAAAGAATGATTCCAAAAATTAAATTCGTAAAAGGAAATTATATGAGTCTCACAGGAATTTCACCATTCACTAAATTAGTGTATCCGACACCTCAAAGGGATGGACTAGGAATTCATTCAACAATTAACCTTCAAGGAAAAACCATTTTTGGTCCTGACACAGTAAATGTAAATGACATAGACTTCAAAGTAACAGAAGGCATAGAGAAAAAATTTAAAAAATCAATTTCAAAGTATTGGCCTGATGTTGTGGATAGAAAATTAAGTTTTGATTATTGTGGAATTAGACCAAAATTAGAAACCAATGATTTTATGTTTATGTACAAAAAAATTAATCAGAAGTTATTTATACTAAATTTATTTGGAATAGAATCGCCAGGGTTAACATCTTGTATTGAAATTGGCAAGTATGTTAAAAAATTAATCTATTTTAATAACTAAACTTAATAAATCTAAAATGAGTTACTAGTAAATGAAAGATTGGATTAAAAACCTTGAAAAAAAATCATTTGGATCAGGTAAATTTTCTCAATCTTATCAAGATGAGCTTTTAGAAATCATTTTTTCAAATATAAAACCTAAAAATAACAAACCATACTGTGTTGAGTTTGGTTTTAATTCTAAAGATCTCTTATCTGGCTCTGGTGCTAATGTCTCATATTTAATTATTAAAAAAAAATGGAATAGTTTACTTTTAGATGGAGAATATGAAAACTCAAGAATTAATCTTCATAAACATTTTTTAACATCACAAAATATATCTAGTTTGTTTCGTCAATATAATGTGCCAAAAGAACCTGAATACGTCTCTATAGATGTTGATTCAACTGATTTATGGTTATTTGAATCTGTAGTTAAAGATTACAGAGCAATGCTTTTTTCTGTTGAGTATAATGCAAATTATCCACTTGAGGCTGCAATAACTTTTCCAAATAATCCAAACGAATACTGGCAAGGTGACAGAGGTTATGGAGCATCTCTGAGAGCACTCAACATGGTTGCTATGAAATACGGATATTCATTGCTTTGGGTGGTTCCTTTTCTAGATGCATTTTTTATAAGAAGTGATTTAATAGATGACGGAACAAAACAGATATGTTTTCCCTTTAAAAAATGGAAACAAGCAACAGGATATCCTTGTCATAGACCAATAAAAGATGAGAGTAGATTAAATATTTTTATCAATTATGAAACATATATTAACACAAATGGAGATATTATAAAGAGTAAAAAAGAAGCTTTTAATATTTGTAAAGAGTACCTTACAACGAATGGTTTTCTTGGTGATTTAAAACTGATAATAAACAAAATTGTTATAAAAACTTATATATTTTTAAAAATCGAAAAATGGGTCCCAAAATTATTGATTGATATATTGAAAAAGTTGTATAGAAAACACTTTATAATTAATATTAAAAAATAGTGATTAATTTTCTTGGTAAGAAATTTAATTTAATTGGAAAAAAACAGTAAAACATCCAAAATATCCATAATTTTTGTTTATCTCATTCTTGTTAGCCTGACAAAATCATTTATTAAATCATTATGTTATTAAAATAAAGTTTGATTTTATTTTTGTTAAATAAAGATATAAAATTTTGAAAAGTTTCTGAAAAATCTTAATGTAATGTTAAAATTATAGCGCTTATTTATTATGTCTAGAAAAATCTGTATATGCGTTCAAGCTAGGTTGTCTTCAAAAAGATTACCAGAAAAAGTTCTAAAAAAAGTTAATGAACTTAGCTTATTAGAATTACTTACAAAAAGATTACAAAAAGCATCGAATTCAAGCCAAATTTATATATTAACCTCTAATCACAGCTCAGATAATAAATTAGTAAAATTTTGTGAAAAAAAAGGTTTAAAATTTTTTAGAGGGGAACTCCACAACGTCTACAAAAGATTTAGAGATTTTTTGAAACTTCATAACTATCAGGCTATAGTTCGAATTTCAGCCGATAGTCCTTTGTTAGATCACAAAATTTTAGCAAATATGACAAACTTATTTTTAAAAAATGATTTTGATATTGTTACTAATGTGTTTCCTAAAACTTTTCCTAGTGGACAATCAATTGAAATCATTGATAGGGAATGCTTTATTAACTTACCATCAAGTAAGCTAAACACGACTCAAAAGGAACATGTAACAAAATATTTTTATGAGAATGATAAACTATACAAAATATACAATGTAACTTGTGATTACGATCATTTTAATATTAAACTGTCAATTGATAGTCCTGATGACTTTGATAAATTGAAAAAAAATTTTTTACATAACAAGATTGATGCTGATTCACCAATAAATGAGATTTTAAAAAATTGGAATAATGTAAAATGAAAAATTTAAATGTTGGTGTAATTGGTCTTGGAATTGGTGAGCAACACATTATTGGTTACCTTAAATCAAAATATATTAAATCCGTCTGTATTTTTGATAAAGATAAGCAAAAAGTAATTGAAATACAAAAAAAATACCCAATTAAAAAAGTGTATCAGAGTGATTTAGAAATGATTTGTGATCAAGAAATTGATATTATTTCTATTGCTTCTTACGATGACTGTCACTTTAAACAAGTTGTAATGTCGCTTAATAACAACAAGCACGTTTTTTGCGAAAAGCCTATTTGTCAAAATTTTAATGAGCTTAAAAAAATCTCAAACCTTCTTAAAAAAAATAAAAATTTAGTAATGACTACCAATACAGTTCTTAGATGCTCACCAAGATTTAAAAAAATAAAGAAAGAATTTGAAAATAATTTTTTTGGAAAAGTTTACTTTATGGAATTAGACTACAATTACGGAAGACTCAACAAAATTACTAATGGTTGGAGAGGTAAAATAAAAAATTATTCAGTTGTACTTGGGGGGGGAATCCATATGTTGGATTTATTACTTTGGTTAAAAAATTCATATCCTAAAAAAATTAGCTCTTTTCAAAACAACATCTGTACTAAAGGTTCTGATAACTTAATTCAAGACTTTGTGATTTCTTTACTTCAGTTTAACGATGGTTCAGTAGCTAAAGTTTCATCAAACTTTGGATGTATTTATCCACACTTCCATAGAGTAATGATTTATGGTAAAAAGAAAACTTTTGAACAATCATTTAGAACAAATACGTATTTATCATTAAATAGTGATAATAATATTTTAAAAGAAACTGCAAAAGAGAAATACCCAGGAATTTATAAATATGACCTTATTGACAATTTCATATCATCGATATTAACTAATAAAAAACTTATTATTAGTCAAAAACAGATGTTAAGTGTAATGCAATTATGCTTGGAAATAAATAAATCTCTCAAACTAACAAATAAAGAATAATAAAATGAAAATACCCTTTGGTAAACCAATTATTGGAAAAGCAGAATTTAACTCTATAAAAAAAGTTTTAAATTCATCGCGTCTTGTCCATGGAAGTAAAACGGAAGAATTTGAAAAATCATTTTCAAATTTTGTAGGTGGTGGTTTTGCAACTTCACTTTCTTCATGCACTTCAGGTTTACACTTGGCGAATATAATATTGGGTATTGGATCTAATGATGAGGTTTTAGTTCCCTCACTTTCACACGTGGCAACAGTTCATGCTGTAGAATATGTTGGTGCAAAGCCAATATTTATTGATGCTGATGTTAAAACAGGAAATATTGACTTGGACTTGTTGCAACCTAAAGTAACCTCAAAGACAAAAGCACTAATTATAGTTCATTATTTAGGACTTCCCTTAAACATGGATAAAGTCACAAAATTTTGTAAAAAAAATAAAATCTTTCTCATAGAAGACTGCGCTTTGGCATTAGGTTCAAGGTTTAAGAAAAAACATGTCGGTTTATTTGGAGAAATAGGAGCATTTTCATTTTACCCTGTTAAACATATAACTACTGCTGAAGGTGGAATGGTCATATCTAAAAATAAGAAAATAATAGATAAAGTAAAAAAATTTAAAGCATTTGGTTATGACCGACCTCTCAACCAAAGAATTATCCCTGGAATGTATGATGTCAATCTCTTAGGTTATAATTTTAGAATGAATGAAATAGAGGCAGCTATAGGATTAGAACAACTAAAACAATTACCAAGTTTTATAAGAAAAAGAATAACCAACATGAGTATTTACAAATCACAAATTAAAAACATTAATAACATACGATTAATAGATAACGATCTTAATGAAGCTTTAAATTCTTATTACTGTGCTGTAATTATGTTAGAAAATTCTTTAAAAAAAAAAAGAAACCAAATTTTAAAAATATTAGTAAACAAAGGAATTGGTTGTAGCATATATTATCCAGGACCTATTCCAAATTATAAATTTTATAAAAAAAAATATAAAACAAAAGTTAGTGAATTTAAAAATGCATCTCTTTTTAGCAATTCATCCATTTCATTACCTCTTGGTCCTCATGTCAAAAAATCAGAAATTAATTTCATTTGCCAACAACTTCAGAATATCGTAGAAGAGTTGTCATAAATGCAATTTAAAAAAAAAAAAATTATTTTAGTCGGTGGAGCTGGTTTTATTGGACATAATCTAGCAATTTCACTCCGAATGAAAGGAGCTGATGTAAAAGTTTTAGACAGCCTACAAGTAAATAATCTCGGGGAACACTCTAATTCCAGAATAGGTAAAGAAAATCCAATATATATTGATTTTTTAAATGAAAGAGTCTCACTACTGCAAAAAAATAAAATTCCATTAGATATTGTTGATGCAAGAGACTATCACCTTCTGAGTAATAAATTAAGTGACTTCAAACCAGACATTGTAGTTTTTTTAGCAGCAGTTGCGCATGCAAACAAAGCAAATAAAGATCCATATAACACTTTTGATCATAGTCTACGAACTCTTGAAAATACTCTTGATACAATTAGGGATACCAATGCACATTTAATTTATTTCTCTTCATCAATGGTTTATGGAGAGTTTGAGGAAAGGAAAGTTAGCGAACTCACAGTATGTAACCCAATCGGCATATATGGAGCTTTAAAATATTCCGGTGAAAAGCTTCTTATTGCTTATAATCAAGTCTTTGGATTAAAATATTCAATAATAAGACCCTCAGCACTTTATGGTGAAAGATGTGTAAGCAGAAGAGTTAGCCAAGTTTTTATTGAAAATGCAATCAATTCTAAAAATTTGGAGATTAATGGTGACGGTCAAGACTCACTTGATTTTACTTATATTGACGATTTAATAAACGGTGTTGAATTAGTTATTAAAAACAAAAGTTCTTTAGGTCAAACTTTTAATATTACTTTTGGAAAATCAGAAAAGATTATTAATTTAGCAAAATATATTGCAAATAAATTTAATGTCAAAATTAATTTCAAAAAAAGAGACAAATTAATGCCTAAGAGAGGAACTTTAGATATTTCAAAAGCAAAAAAACTTATAAATTATTCCCCAATATTTAATATTTATAAAGGAATTGATAAATATATTGATTGGTATAAACATTATTTAAAATGAAATTTAAGCTTATTAGCGACCCATGGTTAGAGAAAATTCTAAAAAGAAAATGTTACAATTTAGAACTTGATAAAAAGCATGGAAAGGAGTTTTTGTCATTTTCAGAGGGTTTTATAACATTTAAGCTTAATTCTAACAATTTTAAAGAGTCATTTTATCTTCAATCAAAAATTATTCTTCATAAAAGTTAAATATTGAAATGACTGAAAAAAAAAAATTAATTGTAAATCATAAAGTTTCTTTCAAAGGTACGTTTATTTATTTTGATGAATTAAATAAAGAATTAAAAAAGAAAAATAGAAACTTTAGAAAAATTTCAACTATTTTAAAAAAAAACTTATATAATTTTGGGTTAATAATTCAAACTGATTTTTTTTTTTTTGCGGCAACAGATAGAGTTAATTCTTTTCCTATTTTTTATAACCTGAGTAAAAATAAAGTTAGCTTTTTTACTAAAGATTGTATGGAGAAGGATAATAAACAGAACAGAGATTGCATAGACGAGTTTTTATGTGCTGGATATAATTGTAGTGATAGAACAATATTTAAAAATATTAAAAAACTTCAATCTGGACAATATATCTTTTTTATTAAAAAGACTAAAAAAGTTAAAAAAGAATTTTATTATTCATACTTACCAAACTACAAAGCTAGAGCAAAGTCTCTAGAAGAAACAAAAAAAATTTTTGACAAAGTTTTTGAGAGACTCAATAATCAAATTAAAAATAACCCTGTGTGTTTATTTTTAAGCGCTGGATTAGATAGTAGATTACTAGCCTGTAAACTGCATGAGATGGGGAAAAAAAACCTTACTTTTATAAGTTATGGTGTAGCTAATAATTTTGAAAGTATTGAGGCAAAAAAAGTCTCAAAAACTCTTGGAGTAGACTGGAGGCATGTAAATATATCCACAAAAAAAAGCAGAGCAATATTTAATTCCAATCTTGTTAAAAAATACTGGGAATTTGGAGATAATTTTTCATCTTTTCTTTCTTTAAGAGAATTCTTTGTTTTACACGAAATAAAAGAAAAACAAATAATTCCAAATAATTCAATAATAATAAATGGACAATCAGGTGACTTTTTGACTGGAGGACATACTCAGACAGTTAGTAAAAAATCTAAAGGTCTCAATATAAACAATCTTTGTAAAATTATTTTAAAAAAACACTTCACACTGAATAAACAAAAGTTAAGTGTTAAAGTTAAAAAAATAATTCTTCAAGATATAAAAAGCTGGATAAAGAAACTAAAATTGCAAAATACTGAAGATGATTTTATAAGATTTTACGAATTCTGGGAATGGATTGAAAGACAAACTAAGTATGTAACACAAGGTGTAAGGGCTTATGAATTTTATGGTTACAAATGGCTTATGCCATTGTGGGATTTTGAGTTAATGGATTTTTGGAAAAAAGTTCCACTTTATCAAAAAAATCAACAAACACTTTATATAGATTATTTAAATTATTATGACTATAAAAATTTATTCACAAACTATAAGAGACGACAAAGTCAATTTCCAATTCAGTTTAAATGGATAATTTTACTTGGAAATCTTATACATTTTTTTTCAGACAAAAATAAAAAAGAAAATTTTTACAAAATAGCTCAATATTTTGGTCAATATAATCATCAATATAAAGTTTATTCACTAATTGAATTTATTAAAAAATATGAAACAGTTAAAAATCCTCTATCTTTATTTTTAAATACTTGGAAAGAAAGACGACTTGATTAATCTTATGGTATATAAAAAAAATAAAAATTGGACAGAAATAATTGGATTACCCGGAGTTGGTAAAACTGAATATTTAACTAAAAACCTTGAAAGATTGAATAAAAGATTTGATATAATAAAATCTAATAAGCATACCTATTTGCAACAAATCAGATATTTAATAGTATTTTATTCGTCTTTTTATTCGTCTTTAAAAAGTATTGATGACAAAAGTTTTATAAAAAAAATTTCTTATAGAATTTCATTTCGTCCAATTCTTAACAACAGAAAAAAATTATTCTATGATTCCGGGATCTTTCAAGTTTTGCTTGAAAATCTTATAGAATCTGACTTCAAGGAAATAGAAAAAAAATTAATTTTCCTAGAAAAATTTACATTACCAAGTAACTTAATTTTAGTTCATGATAAAATTGACAAAATTGTTGAGAGAGAAATAAAAAGAAAAAATAGAAGATTTAAATTTAATAAAACTGAGCTTACAAAAAGATATAAAAAAGGTTTAGAAATAATTAAAAAAAAAATTTTCCCAATGGTTAATTCTTTTCAAACAATTATAGTTAATAATTAAAAATGAAGTTTTTCTTAAAATTAAAAATTAAAAAACTTTTTTTTTTTTTAAATAAATTTAAAGGTTTTTTAATAATAGAAATTTTTAGAAGATTTCCAGGAGTTAAACGTTACCAACCTATTTATAATGCAAAAGAGTCTTTAAAGGTTACAAGAGCGTGTTTAGATAGATGGAAAGTAATTCAAAAAAAACTACCTTTGAAAAAAAAATCTGTTTTAGACATAGGTTCCAACATCGGGTTTTTTACATTTAAATTTGCTGAAAATAACTTTTTAGCCCACGGAATTGAATCAGATATACTTAGTGTTTTAGTAAGTGAATCTATTAAACAAAAAAATCAGGTTCAAAATGTTTTTTTTTCATTAGAAACAGTTGACGAGGTCTTTATTAAAAAAATGCCTAAATATCAAATTGTTAATAATTTGTCAGTATTTCATCACTGGGTAAAACGATATGGAGATAAAAAGGCTCTTAGAATGCTAAGTTATTTGGTAAAACATTGTGATTATATGTTTTTTGAGACAGGACAAGTCAATGAAGTAGATATGGAATGGTCAAAATTATTAAAATTTATGAAAAATGATCCAGAAAGTTGGGTAATAAATACACTCAAAAAATTTGGCTTTAGAGATGTACTTTGTATTGGACAGTTTAATACTGGATTAAGCAATGTGAAAAGAAATCTTTTTTTTGCTAAAAAATAATATGAAAAAAAAAATAACAGTTCTATATCCATTTTACGGAAAAACATTTGGTGGATCTCATGTATCTATAATTAACATGATAAAAAAAATAAACACAAAATTATTTAACCCTATAATATTTCTTCATAAAAAAGGACCTCTTTCTAAAGTTTTAGAAAAAGAAAGGATGGAATTTATTAGTCATGAAAATATTTGTGTGTTGAAATCAAATAGTTTAATTCAGTTCTTTTTTTTTTCATTAAAAAACTACTTTAAAATTAAAAAATTGTTTGATGAGTATGAAATTGATATTGTACACTCTAATGATGGCTTGATTCATGCAACATGGAACATTCCAACAATTCTAAATTTTAAAAAATTTATATGGCATATTAGGTCTAGAGATAATTCTAGAAGGTTATCAATATATGCTTTATTTGCCACAAAGATTTTAAGTATTTCAAAATTTTGTAGAGAAAGTGTCAATAGAATCTTTTGGGATAATATAATTGTAGTTAAAAATTTTTTTACCGAGTTAAAAAAAAATCAGCAAATTAATCTAAATAAATCAAAAACTATTTCTTTTGTAGCAAATTATAAGTCTCAAAAAAGACCTGAACTTTTTTTTAAAATTATAAACGATCTAAATTATAAGCAAAATAATTTAAAATTTAATATTTTTGGATCTTTTAACATTAATGAAAGAAAAAAATTACTTAATTTAGTGTCTTCTAAAAAAAAAAAAAACAATATTTTTTTCAAAGGTCATAAATTTCCAATAGATCTTCATATAAGGGATTCTGACATGATGTTATGCTTAGGAAAAAGAGAAGGTTTTGGAAGAGTTTTAATTGAGTCAATGCTCAATAAGGTGCTAATAATTGCAACTAATGAAGGTGGACACAAAGAAATAATTCAAAATAAAGAAAATGGAATCTTAGTCGATGCAGATAATATCAAACAATTTATTTCAGAAATTAAACTTTATCTAGATAAAAATAGAAGGAAAAGGAAAATAATTAATAATGCCTACAGATTCGCAAAAAAGAATTACGTTACCAATAATAATGTTAAAATAATTGAAAATATTTACCAAAAATTAGTCTAAATTTATTTGTTTTATAAAATGATTGCAAAACTCGTTCATACCTTCCTTGGATACTGATTTACGAAACTTATTTTGAGCATTCATTGAAATTTTTTTTGAAATTTTGTAATTATTTAAATAATATTTAATTCTTCTATCAAGATCTGAGAAATCCCATTTTAATGGAATATATGTTTTAAATGGTACGAAAAATTTAGGCCAAGTTAACATGTGATTCATATGCGGTTTAAAAAGTAAAGAGCCACTTACAATTGATTCAAAATCTCTTGCACCAATTTCACCCCAACCAAATGGACTTATTGAGATCTTTGATTTCCTCATAATGTACATATATTCTTTAATAGAAAGTCTTTTTTTTGCCTTCTCAAGTATTTCATTATTTAATTTGTGATTAATTACATTAGAACCAACAACACTAACTAATTTTTCTTTTCTTACAATCTCGTTACAATTTTTATAAATTAACTCACGATGAAATTTTATTGTATTTCTACTATAACTTAACGATCCTCTAAACATTAGATCTATAAACCTTTTATTTTCAAAAGGATGATAATCTAATTTATAAATATCTTTTACTAAAAATGGAAAAAACCTACGCAAAACTATGTTAGTTTTATTGAAGGTTTCAAAAACGTTTCCTAAGCCAATATTCCAAGCAATATTTAATTTTTTAAAGTATTTTTTTTTTAACGGGTAAAACTGTTTAAATTCTATCTCATCTTTTACTTTAAATTTTTTATGATAAAAGTCTGAGAAAATTCTTCCTCCATAAAAGTTTCGTTGATAAAGGTTTTTATTTTTAAAAATTTGTTTTTTTAAATAAAGATCTATGTAAGGCATAACCTCAAAGTGTGTGACTGAGGTGCTATCTGAACTATCAAACCAGATAAGTTTATTCACTCTCTTTTTAGCAGTTTTAAGAAAAGAAATAATTTTTCCTTCTTCTGTAAAAATAGTTGTTTCATTTTTTAATTGATGAATTAAGGATTTTGAAAAAATTATTAAGTATTGGCATTCAAATAATTTTAAACAAATTTTTTTATAAAAAGAAACTTCATATCCTAAATCTTTTAGTTTTTTTTTATTTTTAAATATAGGAAATAAAGAGTACAAAATAATTTGATCTTCACTGTAAAAAAAATTAATTTTTTTCATAATCTAAAATTTATAAAATTAGTTGTATATAATTTAACTCTTTATAATTTATAAATAAAAAATGTAAATTGAAATGACAAATAGAGATAATATTGTAAAGAAAATTATTACAGGTTTCGGACCTAAAAACAAAGTATGCATAGATCTAGGGCCAGGTAGCGGAAGATGGCTAAAGTTTATCAAATCATTAAGCCCAAAAAAACTATTAGCAATAGACTTTGATAAGAACCAAAAAAAAAAGTGTTTAAAATATGTTGATTCATTTAAAATTTCGGATTTTGAAGTTGATAAACTTTCAGTTAATGAAAATACTTGCGAGTTAGTAATTATTACTGAAGTGCTAGAACACATTAGAAACTACAATTTTTTTTTAAGTGAGGTCTTTAGGATTTCAAAAAACGGTACTCTTATAATTGTAACTATGCCAAATGTGTGTTCATTTATATCAAGAATTAGAGTTATTTTTGGTTTATTACCAGTTGCTATCGCCTCTGATGAAACACATGTAAACTTTTTTAGAAAGAAAGATATTAATAGAATTTTCAAAAAATTTAGTCAAAATGTAAATTTTTATAATTCTTCTTTTTCACTAAATCCGTTCAAACCTAAAAGTAAATTAAGAATGAAAAGCATTACCCCATTCGGGAATTTAGATGACAGTTTTATCTTTACCATCAAAGTCAAAAAATAAAACATTCAATTTAAAAGGATGTTTTTCCATGAACTTAACACAATTTTTTCATTAAAATTTTTATTCAGAATATAAAAATTGTCTTCAGTAATTTTATCTATGGAAGTCTTATTTAATGTAATAATTTTTTTTAAGATTCTTGATAAATCATTTTCATCTTCATTTTTAAATACATAAGAACTTCTAAAAAGTTTGCATATCTCAAAGCATCTATCACTTACAACAAAAGGCAACTTAATACTGGCTGCCTCCAGTATAACATTAGGTGTTCCTTCATATCTTGATGGAAGAATAAGAAATGATGATTCTGAATAAATCAAGTCAAGGTTTGATGTATAAGGTTTGAAGATTATCGAATTTAAGTGATCTACTTTTTTGCATTCTAATTGCATCTGTTTAATTAGCGACCCATCTCCTATTAGTTGTAATTTCCATCCACTCTTGAATATATCACTTAAAAGAAAAGCTTTAATTAAAACGTCTATTCCCTTTTGATATTCAAACTTTCCAATGAAGGTAATTATTTTTTTTTTATAGTTTTTTTTTCTTTTAATGTTTTTTATTGGGTTAGGTAAATAAACAACTTTTTTTGAAAAATAAAATTTTTTAAGGTAAATAACTGCCTCTTTTGAATTAACTGTAATTTTGTCAGCGATTCCATATGTCAAAAACCTGAGGAGTTTCCAAATTTTTTTTTTCCTTTCGAGTTTGGGATCATTTCTTTCAGAAACAACAATTCTATAGCCTAAAAAGGCATTAGCTAATAGAGTTAGGATGTTTGTTTCAGTTATAAATGAAAAAACTATGTCTGGTTTAATAGACTTTATTTTATATCTTATAAAAAGGGTTTTATCTAAATTTTGGGAAATACTTTTAATTTGATACTTTTTTTTTTTTTTAAAAAAAAAGTATTTAATATCTTTTTCTTTAGATTTATTGTTTTTATTATCATCCAAAACCAAAATATAGATTTTGTGTTGAAATATGGAAAATTTTTTAGAGATAATCTTCAGGACATTTTCTGATCCTCCACCATGAATTTTTGAAGTAACAAAAAATATTTTTTTCATCGTTCATAATTGGTTGCGGGGGCAGGATTTGAACCTGCGACCTTCAGGTTATGAGCCTGACGAGCTACCAGGCTGCTCCACCCCGCGTCAGAATCTGTAATTTTAAGGCCCGGCAACGTCCTACTCTCCCGTGCCTTAAGACAAAGTACCATCGGCGCTGAGGGTTTTCACGACCGAGTTCGGTATGGAATCGGGTGTTCTCCCCTCGCCATAACCACCGGACCATAAAATTACAGTTATATGTATTGTATAAAAAAAGTTTGAGGCATTCAATAAAGTTCATTCGAGTTATTAGTACTAGTTAGCTTCATATGTCACCACACTTCAACACCTAGCCTATCAACGTGGTAGTCTTCCACGACTCTCAAGGGATACCTAGTTTTGAGGGAGGCTTCCCGCTTAGATGCTTTCAGCGGTTATCCCGTCCATACTTAGCTA
>NZGH01000005.1 GCA_002690875.1 Rickettsiales bacterium | reverse complement strand
TGATTTATTATATTTTCTTCGGAGTCTTTAAAGTTGGAAATGTTTTTGCTCAGAATATCTTCGCTTGTGAACCATTTAACTTGAGCAAAACCACCAATTAGATGCGCGCTTTTTATATCCATTTTGTAAAAGTTCATATCCTTAAAATTTGCGTATAAATTTGACGCAGGATGTCTAGAAATAAATCTTCTTCTATCATTAGGGTCTTTTGTTTTTTTTAATTTACCGATAAGCGTTACTCTTGGTCTTGACATGGGGTCTTCATAGGATGAAAATTTGTTATTAAACTTTGGAAAAAAATTATAGAGTTTTCTCTCTTCACAAAGCATTAATGATGCAGAGTTTTTTTCTTGAATGTTCTTTGTATGCTCCGACAAATCTGAAAGGAGTAGAATTGGAGATAGGTCATAGTCAAAAGCAGCAAGAGTAAAAGTACTGTAAGAGAATGGCTTTTTCATTTGTGTTCTTATGTTTTTGAAGTTTTTTGAGTCAAATTCTGTTGACAGATATCCCTTAAGAGCTGATCTTACTAATTGCCTTGCTTTAAAATTAATTTTCATAGGTTTACAATTATAAATTAATATGTACTAGTTAATAGATGTTTACAATATTAAAAAATGTCAAATATCTTTTATTTTTCTTATTATTTACCTCTTGGGAATCACAAGCTAATCATCACGAAAAACTTGCTCTTCATGGAGGATATACATTTGAAACAGGTCCAGAGCAAAAAGCTACAGCAGTTTATCTAAGTTTTTTTAATAATGGCGAAAAAGAAATAGTAATAGAATTTTTTAGTACTACTGTTGCTAATTCTGTAGAAATGCACGATATCAAAATTACCGATGATATTGTAAAAATGTATAAGGTTGAGAATGTAGAAATTGATGCAAAAAGTGAACTATTTTTACAACCAGGTGGAAGGCATTTAATGTTATTTGGCTTAAAAAAAAAGCTTAATGATAAAGATTCATTTATTTTAAAAGTTCATTTAAAAAATAAAGCAGTTTTAGAAACTAATATCCTAGTTTTAGATAAAAAGCTTAGAGCAAACTTTTTAAATTAAAAAATTATGACAGCCAAGAGATTTCATTCAACTTCTGTAGTGATTGAAGATCTAGGCATATTGATTAGGGGGCAGTCTGGTTGTGGAAAGTCTGATTTAGCACTCCGTCTTATAGATTCAGGTGCAACCTTGATATCAGATGACTTAACTATTTGTAAAAAAATTGGAGATTATTTATACTTACATCCACACTCAAAAACTAAGGGACTTCTTGAGGTGAGAGAGATAGGGATTATGACTGTTCCATATGTTGAGAATGTAAAACTAACTTTAGTCGTTGAGCTTGTAGAAGAGAAATTTGAAAGAATACCAGAAATGATGAATTGTAGTATATTAGGAATGAAGTTTCCTAAAATTAAAATTTTTGGCAAAAGTTCTTCCGCAGTTGCAAAAATAAAAATTAAGCTTAATCAAATAAGAAGTTATGCCTAACAGAATTTTAATTGTTACTGGATTATCGGGCGCAGGAAGAACTTCAGCGTTAAAAATACTTGAGGACTTTGGATTTGAAGCAATTGATAACATTCCTTTCTTCTTTCTTAAAAATATTATTGAAGCAAAAATAAAGAAAAGTTTAGCTGTGGGTGTTGATATAAGAAGTAGAGACTTTGATGCAAGAAAAATTGTATCACTTATAAATAAGAAAAAGAAAGAGATTGACATTTCAGTAGTTTTTTTTGATTGCGAAAATCAAAAGTTAATTAACAGATATGATGAAAGCAGAAGGCTTCATCCATTAAAACTCGATTTACCTATGGAGGACATAATTGACAGAGAACGTCGTTGGCTAGAGCCATTAAAAAAAATAAGTCAATATTACTTTGATACAACAGACCTTACAATTAATTTACTTAGAAAAAAAATAAGGATACTTTTTCAGAAAAACATAAAAATAAAACCAACTGTGAGAATAATTTCATTTGGATATAAGAATGGTCTTCCGAGAGAAGCAGATTTTGTTTTTGATATGCGTTTTTTAAAAAACCCTTACTATGTTAAAAAATTAAAAAAACTTGATGGAAGGAATCCACAAATTATAAAATTTGTTAAAAACCAAGCGCTTTTTTTATTTTTTTTTGATAATATAAAAATAATTGTCAATAAAATTTTAAATGGATTTAACGAAGAAGGAAAAGATTATATTACAATTGCATTTGGTTGCACAGGTGGAGTGCATAGATCTGTTGTAACATCAGAATACTTTCACTCCTTCATACGAAAAAATAAAAAGATTGAAGTTTTTATAGACCATAGGGATTTGAAAATATGATTGGAATAGTGATTGTAGGTCATTCAAACATTTCAAAGGAGTTTTTGGTTGCCCTTGAACACATTGTCGGTAAGCAAGAGAACATATTAGCTATATCAATTTTACCAGACGATGATATAAAAAAAAAAAGAGAAGAGATAATTAAAGCCGTAAAAAAAGTTAATAAAGGAAAAGGGGTAGTAATTTTAACGGATATGTTTGGTGGTACTCCTTCGAATCTTGCAATTTCAATTATGGAAGAAGAAAAAGTTGAAGTAGTCGCAGGTGTAAATTTACCCATGCTTATTAAAATTTCCTCTTTAAGAAATGAATGTGAAATAAAAGAATTAATTAAAATTTCTCAAGAGTCTGGAAGGAAGTATATGAATGTTGCTTCAGCTTTTTTTGGAGAGTCTAAAGATTGCAAGAAAAAAGATTAGAGAGAAAAATCTTAATTACAAATAAATTAGGTCTTCATGCAAGAGCATCTGCAAAATTTGTAGATTTTACATCAAAGTGTAAATCAAAGTTTTGGGTTAAAAAAGGTAGAAATATTGTTAATGGATCATCTTTGTTAGGCCTAATGACTCTTGCTGCATCGAAGGGGACAGAGATAATAATACAATGTATTGGACAAAATGCAGAGGAAGATCTTCAAAAATTAATAAATCTTATAAAAAATAACTTTGGAGAAGAAAAACCATTACCAGGTAATCTGATTAAGGAAAAAATATTTAAAGGGATTGCCGTGTCGCATGGATTCGTTATAGGAAATTGTGCGATAAAGAAAAGTAGCGATTTATCTTACTCAAAATATAATATTCCTATTTCGGAGGTTAAGAACGAAATAAAAAGATTAGATAAAGCTGTAAAAAATTCAGTTTCCGACTTAGGAAAAATTATAAAAAAAATAAAAGACCATAAAAATGATATCTATGGCGAAATGAAATTCATGCTTGAGGCTAATATATCAATTATTTCGTCTTCATCACTTGTATCTGATGCAAAAAAAAGAGTACATTCAGATTTAATCAATGCTGAATTTGCTATAATTGAAGAATTAAATAAGCACTCTAAAATTTTTAAGAAAATTAAAGATGATTATCTCAAAGATAGATTTGATGATGTGAGAGATGTATGTAGAAGAATATTGGAAAATCTTCAAAAGAAGAAAAGAAAACAAAAACAAATTAGGGCTCATCAAATATTAATATCAAACGAATTAAGTGCTGCTGATCTTTTATCATTGTCAAAAACAAAGCTATCAGGATTAGTAAGTATTATGGGAGGTCCTGAAGGACATTTTGCTATTGTTGCTAGATCACTTTCAATACCAACTTTAGTTGGGGTTAAAAATCTTTTAAAAGATTTAAAAGATAATGAGCCAATAGTTCTTGATGGAGAAAAGGGAATACTTATAAAAAACCCAAGAGTTTCAACGATTAATTACTACAAAAAGAAGATTGAGGATCAAAAAAATGTTGACAAAAAATTGAATTTTCTCAGAAAAAAAATTCCTTTAACATCTGATAAAATGAGAGTTCGTGTTGAAGCCAATATCGATAACTCTGATGAGGCAAAAGAAGCAATGAAGATCGGTATTGATGGTATTGGTTTATTGAGAAGTGAGTACATGTTTATGGATAAAAAAAGAATGCCATCTGAAAAAGAACAGTTTTATTTTATAAAAAAAACCCTTAATCATCTTAAAGGCAAACCATTGACAATAAGAACTTTAGATGTTGGGAATGATAAAAAAGTCCCTTTTATTGAAAAGTTTTTGGCAAAATCTCCAAATCCTGCGTTAGGGTTAAGAGCTATTAGACTTACTTTAGCTTTCCCCAAAATATTTAAAAGGCAAATCTCTGCGATTTTAAGAGCAAGTAAGTTCGGCAAAATTAGAATAATGTTACCAATGGTTTCTAATGTTTCTGAAATATTAGAAGCAAAAAAGTTGATACATGATGTTTCAAAAGAACTGTTATTAAAAAAAAAAGATTTTAATAAAAAAAATATTAAAATTGGTGTTCTTATCGAAACACCAGCCGCAGCTTTGATCTCTGAATCACTTGCTAAAAACTGCGACTTTCTAGCAATTGGTACTAATGACCTTACAATGTACACTCTTGCAATTGATAGAGGAGATGAAGAGGTAGCAAAAATTTATGACCCAGCTCACTTATCTGTACTCAGATTAATTAAATTGTCATCAGATTCTGCAAAAAAGGTTGGAGTGCCATTAAGTGTTTGTGGTGAAATGGCAGGTGATACAATGTTCACTTCTTTACTATTAGGAATGGGTATAAAAACACTATCAATGAGTATTTCAAGAATTTTAAAAGTAAAGCAATTTATCACAAAAATTAATTCTAAAGAAGTTTCTAAAATTTGTAGTGAAATTTTTAAGGAACATGATAATTTGCTGATTAAAAATAAATTAAAAGTATATTATGACAAAATATACGATGAATTAAATAAATCTTAAACGAAAGAGATTATAATGACAGATTATAAAGTTAGTGATATTAAACTTGCCGAATGGGGACGTAAAGAAATTGAGATAGCAGAGACAGAAATGCCTGGATTGATGAAACTAAGAGATGAATATAAGTCGGAAAAACCTCTTAAAGGTGCAAGAATCGCTGGATGTTTACACATGACTATTCAAACTGCAGTTTTGATTGAAACCCTCATAGAATTAGGAGCCTCCGTAAGATGGAGTTCCTGTAATATATATTCCACTCAAGATCAGGCTGCTGCAGCAATTGCAGAGAAAAATATTCCTGTTTTTGCTTGGAAAGGTGAATCTGAAGAAGAGTTTTGGTGGTGTATTGAACAGACCATTGAAGGTCCTAATGATTGGAAACCAAATCTAATTCTAGATGATGGTGGCGATCTTACCAAAATTCTTCATGATAAATTTCCTGAAATGTTAGACGATATTAAAGGGCTCTCAGAAGAGACAACTACAGGAGTTCTCAGATTAATTGAAATGGAAAAAAAAGGAACCCTTAAAGTCCCTGCTATTAATGTGAATGACTCAGTAACAAAATCTAAATTTGATAATAAATATGGATGTAGAGAAAGCTTGGTTGACGGAATAAGAAGGGCTACAGATGTTATGATGGCAGGAAAAATTGCTGTTGTTGCAGGATATGGTGATGTTGGGAAAGGTTCAGCTGAAAGCTTAAGAAATGCAGGTTGTCGAGTTTTAATAACAGAGGTTGATCCAATTTGTGCTTTGCAAGCAGCTATGGATGGATATGAGGTTATTACAATGGATGAGGCTTCCAAGAAAGCTGATATTTTCGTTACGGCTACGGGAAATGTTGATGTAATAACAGTAGATCATATGAGAGAAATGAAAGACCGAAGTATTGTTTGTAATATTGGGCATTTCGACTCAGAGATTCAAATTGAATCGTTAAAAAATTTCAAATGGAATAATATTAAACCACAAGTAGATGAAATTGAGTTTCCTGACGGGAAAAAAATCATTGTATTAGCAGAGGGAAGGCTTGTTAACTTGGGCTGTGCTACTGGACACCCAAGTTTTGTGATGTCTGCATCTTTTTGTAACCAAGTTCTTGCACAGATAGAACTTTGGAAAAATTACTCTAAATATAAAAACAAGGTTTATGTTTTACCAAAGCATCTTGATGAAAAAGTAGCAATGATTCATTTAGATAAAGTAGGCGCTATGTTAACAAAACTTACTGAAAAACAAGGTAAATATATTAATGTCCCTGTGAATGGACCTTTCAAGAGTGACGAATATAGGTATTAGATATCTAAATTTTATTAATTCCTTTTGTTGTTGAATACTCGAAATGTAAAACTTTTTCCGGATATATGGTTTTGTAACAATCGTGAGCTGCTATGGCAGCTTCAGAAAAACCGGTCAGAATAAGTTTAAGTTTTCCAGCATAAGTACAAATATCACCAATTGCATATATTCTATCTTTAGAAGTTTTGCATGTGGCCTGATCTACTTTTAAAATATTTTTCTCTATTTCTAATTCCCAGTTTTTAATTGGACCCAAATCATTTGAGAGTCCAAAAAAAGGAAGAAAAAAGTCTGTATTAATTTTTTTAATATTATTGTCTAAGTCTTTTAAAGTTAATTCAGAAATTATTCCGTTTGTTCCATTAATTGAATCTAATTGAAAAGGAATAATAAATTCAACATTTTTTTTTTTCCAAATTTTTAAGTACTTCAACGTTTTTAGGAGAAGCTCTAAGTTTTTGCCTTCTGTGAATGAAAAATATTTTTTTTGCATTCTTGGATAGCTCAATTGCCCAGTCGACTGCTGAGTCACCGCCACCAGCAATAGCAACTGTTTTATTGTCAAAAATTGATTTATTTTTGATACTGTAAAAGACTGATTTATTTTCAAATTTCTCAATATTTCTTATTGGAGGTTTGTTTGGTCCAAATGCACCATTTCCGGCGGCAATGAATATACACTTTGTAGATATTTCAGTATTACTAGAAGTGAATACTTTGAATGAGTTATCAAGGTCAATAATTTTTTCAACTTGCTGACTTAGAAGAACACTAGGGTTAAATGGTTTTATTTGTTTATTTAAATTTAAAATTAATTCTTGAGCATTGATAACTGGATAAGCAGGGATATCATAAATAGGCTTCTCAGGGTAAAGTGCTGAGCATTGTCCACCTATTTCGTTAAGACAGTCTACGACACAGGATTTAATTCCTAGTTGACCTAATTCAAAAACTGAAAATAAACCAACTGGACCAGCACCAACTATTAAAACATCAGTATTAATTTTTTTCATTTCGTTCAATATATTGAATACAATAGTATAAGTTAAGATAATAATTTATTTCCAAAAAAAAATGACACCTGAATTATATATTAGAATTAAAAATTTAAATGAAACAAAAATTTTGGCTCAGAAAGTTTCTAAATTTCTCTCAGCTCCTTTTTTTATGTGCTTGAGTGGAGATATTGGTTCAGGTAAAACAACGTTTGCAAGGTTTTTAATTAATCAATTTTCAAAAAAAAAAAATTAAAGTACCAAGCCCAACATTTCCAATAGTTCAGATTTATGATCTCAAAACAATTAATATATGGCACTATGATTTATACAGAATAGAAAAAAAAAAAGAATTTTTTAATCTTGATTTTGATTCAGCCGTTGGTAATTGTGTAATTGTTGAATGGCCTGATATTTTTTCAGACTACTTTCCCAAAGATAGAATAGAAATATTTTTTGAAGATGAAAAAAATAATGCAAGAGATGTGAGAATAAAATTATTTGGAACTTTACAAAGTATTAAAGAGAAGCTGTGGAAGAAATTAGATCAAAAATAAAAAAAACTTTGGAAGCTAATAAAATAGATTTTAAAAAAATATCATTATTGGCTGGTGACGCCTCTAATAGAAAATACTTTGAGTATTTTTCATCAAAAAAAAATTATGTAATTATGTTTGACAATGATGAAAAAAATCTAAAAGATTATATTAAAGTCACTAAGATACTTAAAAAATTTGCTGTTGTTCCGTCAATAATTTATGACTTTAGCAAGCAAAGTATTTTAGTTATAGAAAATTTTGGTCCAACCAAATATGCAGAGATAGTAACTAAAAAAAATAGAAAAAAAATTTATAGATTAGCTGTAGATACAATTTTTGATATACAAAAAATTAGGAACCCAGATTTACCGAAATACTCATTAAAAATGTTCATAGAAGAAAGTAATCTCTTTTTTGATTGGTATTTAAACTATATAAATAGAAAAGAAACAAATTTATTAAAAAAAAAATTTAATTTATTATTTGAATCTTACTTTTCCCTCCTTGACAAGACGCCTCAAGTTTTTGTTCATAGAGATTTTCATATAGATAATCTATTTTATATAGTAAAGTCTAAAAATATTAGGTGTGGGCTAATTGATTATCAAGATGCAGTTATTGGTCCTTGTGCTTACGATCTAGTCTCACTCATGCAAGATGCAAGAATTGATGTTCCAAAGCAACTAGAACAAGAGTTAGTTAATTATTTTTTAAAAGAAAATATAAAAGTCAAAAAAGAAGATTTTATACTTTCTTATAACTTACTTGCTATGCAACGTCACATGAAAGTATTAGGAATATTTTGTAGACTATCTAAAAGAGATAATAAAGATCAATATTTACAACATCTTCCAAGAGTAGAAAATATGCTATATAAAAACTTACAGAAAAAAGAGTTTGAAAATTTTAATTTATTATTATCACCTTTATTAAAACATGTCAGACATTAACGAAGCAATGATTTTTGCGGCTGGATTTGGTAAAAGAATGTATCCACTCACCAAGAAAGTACCGAAGCCGTTATTGAAAGTGAATGGTAAACCAATAATTTGTTATATTATTGAGGATTTATTAAATTTGAATTTCAAAAATATCGTTATTAATACTCACCATTTGTCAGAGAAATTTTATGATGAATTAAAACCTTATTCAAAAAAAGTAAAAATTATTTTTGAGGAAAAAATTTTGGATACGGGTGGTGGCTTTTTAAATGCAATAAACAAAGATTATTTTAATAATTTGAACAGCCCAAAAGTTTTAATTAATGGAGATGTTTTGTGGAGAACCTCCTCTTCCTCTCTATCTCCCATAGAAAATATTTTAAGAAACTGGAAGTATGAAAAAATGGATTTATTATTATGTTTGATAAAAAAAAAAAATTTTTTGGTTATAGAGGGAAAGGAGATTTTAATTTGAATGAACCTCAAAAAGAGATTTCAAGAATTAGTTTAAAACCACAAAAAGATTTCGTTTTTTCAGGGCTTCAGTTGGTAAAACCCAAATTACTAAAAAAAAAAAAAGAAAAAAAATTCTCTATGAGGGATATATTTTTTTCAAATATTAAAAATAAAGTTTATGGAATTAATGATAAAAATGAATGGTATCATATTAGCGAGCCAGATGATTTAAAAAATATAAATAATCTACAGATATGAATTTTATAGTTTTTGATTTTGAAACAACAGGAAGGTCAGCACGATTTGATCAAATTTTACAGGCAGGATTTATTGTCTATGATAGTTATTTTAAAGAAATAGACAGATTAAATATTAAATCAAGACTTAATCCCGATATAATCCCTTCTATCCAAGCTCTAAGAGTAAATAGACTGACAATGTCTCAAGTCTTGTCAGAAGATTTGACTACTTATCAAATGACTCTTGCAATTGAAAAATTTTTGTCAAAATATGAGAAATGTTTTTTTATTGGTTTCAATTCAATTAACTTTGATGAAGAGTTCCTCAGACAATTATTGTGGGAACACTTTTTTTTTCCTTACATATCCAATACCAAGGGAAATACAAGAGGAGATGCACTTAATTTTGTGACTATGGTTCATGCCCTTGATAAGAATAGTGTAAAAGTACCTAGAAACGAAGAAGGGAAACTATCATTTAAACTAGAGAGGTTAGCAAAAGCCAATAACTTTGATTCGTCAAATTCACATGAGGCAATTGCAGATGTCGAAGTTACAATGCAACTAATGTGTTTACTTAAAAAAAAAAGAAGTGATTTATTTAGAATATTTTTTAATAATTCTTCATCGAAAAATGTTGAGGAAAGTATTCACCAGAATGACTTGTTTACATTACATAATTATTTGTTTAATAATCACAAAATATATCTTGTTAAAAAACTGATTAAGCATCCATCTTATAAAAACCAGTTTATCGGCTTTGACTTGAAATATGAGGTTGATGAAATAGTTAAATTATCTGAGTCAGAATTGAGAGAAGAATATAAAAAGAAGAGTTTCTTTAGAAAAATAAAATTAAATAAGCAACCTAACGTTTTAGATAAATCATATGCACTAAAATTTAAACCTTATTCTAATTTAACTAATGATGAAATTAGTCACAAATGTAGTCAACTTGATGATAAAAATTTTTTGAAAAATTTAGAAAATATTCTTCAAAGGGAATCCATGGAGTATTTAGATAATCAAAGTCAGGAGATTCAATTAGAAGAAAGTACGATATATTCACAAAATTTAAATTATAATGATTCATTACTAATGAAACACTTTCATAGTGAACCTTGGGATTCAAAATGGAACTTTGCTGAAAAATTTAAAGACCCTAGACTAAGATTTTTTGCCGCTAAACATATCTTCAGAAATTTTCCTGAATCACTCCCAAAAAAAGTTTTTAGACATTTGCATAAAAAAGTTTCTGAAAGAATTTTCTCACTAGAAAAAAAAAGTTTTTTGACACTTCCTGGTGCAATGGAAGAGGCTGATACAATAAGTTTGGAGATCGAGGAGGAAGGTAACAATATAAGCTTATCTACTCAATTAAATCAATATAATATTTACATAAATTTTTTAAATGATTATTATAAACAACATAATCCAAAGCCAATGAGATTTGATTCTAATTTGTCAAAAAAATTATTTGGATAAATTCTATGGAGTAAAATTATGACAGATATTAAAAATTTAAGTCTTGATAATTTTGATAAAGAAATTTCAAGTAGTAATGTTCCAGTTCTTGTTGATTTTTGGGCTGAATGGTGCGGCCCCTGTAAAATGCTAGGACCGATCCTTGAAGAAATTTCAGATGATCTAAAAGATAAGTTACAAGTTGTAAAAGTAAACCTTGATGAAAATCAAGATTTAGCAATGAAATATTCAATAAGAAGCATTCCTACTTTACTTCTGTTTAAAGAAGGAGAATTGATTGATACGAAAGTGGGACTCTTGCCTAAAGGTGACCTAGTAGAGTGGTTAGATTCAAAGATTTAGTTCTAGCTTATTTTAAACCCATCATTTTTCAAAACCTGTCCCGCAAGATATAAGGACCCACAAACTAAAATTTTTCCTTTTTTAAACCTACTTAAAATTAATCTGAGAGCCTCATCAAGATTCACGCATGTTTCAATTGCAGAAAAACCCTTAAGACTTTTATTCAAACTTTCTTTAATTACATAAGGTTGTATATACTGATGATCATCAATTGGAAGTAAAATAAGAAGCGATATTTTATTAACAATGTTTTTTAAAAACTTTACCGGATCTTTTCCAGAAACCATACCTAAAATTAGAACTATTTTTGAATTTTTCCATTTATTAATTTCTGTAAATAAAACCTCACTTGCATGTACGTTATGCCCACCATCTAACCAAATGTCAAAATTTTTCCCTACGATTTTTTTTAACTTTCCGTTATTTAAATTTTGCATTCTACCTGGCCACATTGTACTTTTTACTCCTTGATTTATCTTATTCATATCTAGTTTAAATTTTTTTATAGCTAGCACGCTTGCTAAGGCAGTAGATGCATTCTCAATTTGATGGTTTCCATGAAGGCTTGGTCTTTTAAATTCATAATTACTGCCACAAAAATTTAATATAAAACTATTTTTAAGTATTTTAACTATTTTCCAGTTAATTCCTTCTTCAAATAGGGAAGCTTTTTTTTTTTTAGCTTCATTTCTAATAAATTGGCGAATAGATTTTTTTTGTTTTGATAATACGATAATTGATTTTTTTTTAAGAATTCCAACTTTTTCATTCGCAATTTTAAGTAAATTTGTCCCTAAAAAATTCATATGATCCATCGAAATTGGCGTTAATATTGAACATAATGAGTTTTCTATTATATTAGTGGCATCATATTTTCCTCCTAAACCGGTTTCTAATAAGACGAGGTCAGAATCAATTCTTGAAAAAGCAAGAAATGCAGCCGCAGTAGTAATCTCAAAAAAAGTAATAGACTGTCCATTATTTTTATCCTCACACTCCTCAAGAAGTGAACTTAAGTATTTATTATTCACTAAAGTAGAATTAATCCTTATTCTTTCATTAAATCTTATTAGATGAGGAGATGTGTAAGTATGAACCTTTTTCCCATTTTTTTCGTATATCGAACGTAAATATGAAATTACTGAACCTTTACCATTTGTTCCTGCAACATGGATTACGGGAGGTAATTTTAGATGAGGGTTATCTAATTTTCTAAGAAGCTTTCTAAGTCTATCTAAAGATAAATCAATTTTTTTCGGATGAAGAAGTTCTAATCTTTTAAGTATATTACTCGATTTATTCACTTTATGAACTTAGATTAAAGTAAAAACTCTAAAATGTTTAGAACCTTCTGGTTGAGATCTCTTCTGTGAACCACTATGTCGATCATCCCTTTTTCAATTAAATACTCAGACTTTTGGAAATTTTGCGGAAGTTTTTCTTTGATAGTTTCTTCAATAACTCTGCTTCCAGCAAATCCAATAGTTGCGTCTTTTTCAGCAATTATTATATCTCCCAACATTGCAAATGACGCTGAAACTCCGCCAGTTGTAGGGTCTGTTAGAACAGATATAAAGGGTAGATTACTTTTGGCAAGGGAATTAACAGCTATAACAGTTCTTGGCATTTGCATTAAAGATAAAATTCCTTCCTGCATTCTTGCACCACCCGATGAACTAAAAATTACTAGAGGCATTTTATTTTTTAAGGAGTGTTCACAAGCTGCTATAATAGCTTCACCAGCAGCCATACCCATTGAACCTCCAAGAAAATTAAAATCAAATATAGCCGCTGTTAATTTAACTGAACCTAATGTCCCTGAGGCTACCATTACAGAATCATTGGTACTATTTTTTTTTTGAGCGTCTTTAAGCCTATCTGCGTATTTTTTGCTATCTTTAAATTTTAAAGGATCAGGTTTTATTTTCGGTGTTTCCATTTGAATGTAATTACTACCAAATAAAAGTTCAAATCTCTTTTTTGCACTAATTCTGAAGTGATAATCACAATGTTTACATACATAAAGATTATTTTCTAACTCCCTTTTTAAAAGCATTTGAGAGCATTTTGGACAGGTTTCCCATAGGTTTTCAGGAACTTCTTTTTTTCCTACGAAGGCCTGAAGTTTAGGTCTTACAAAATTTGTTATCCAATTCATAATTATAAATTATCATTTTTTTTTAATTTTTTT
>NZGH01000004.1 GCA_002690875.1 Rickettsiales bacterium | reverse complement strand
ATATCTTTAGATTTATGTTTATCACTAAATCTTACATTAAATTTAATTGTTGCTTTATCTACAACTAAATTAGTTACTTTATTTCCTACGTCGATTGATGTAATGACCAATTTAGAGGGTTGAAATAATTTAGATCCTTTATCTATAGGAAGTTTAAGTTGATCACAAATTTTTAAAAGATCATCAATAGGATTCTTACATTTTTCAGGATAAGCGACGTGGCCTTGGATACCTTTGACGATAATTTCTCCGTTAAGACTTCCTCTTCTTCCTACTTTTATCATCTCCCCAAGGTAATTAGGGTTTGTGGGTTCTCCAACTAGGCATAAGTCAATTTTATGGTTTTTTTTTTTTAACCAATTCACCATGCTTTTTGTTCCAAAGTCTGCTTCGCCTTCTTCGTCGGCTGTTAAAAGAAAAGACAAAGAACCATTAAATTTGTTGTTGCAACTTGATAAAAACTTCAAAGATGCGTACACAAAAGCAGCAATTGCTGTCTTCATATCTGACGCTCCTCTTCCATAAAGCACTCCATTTTTTATTGTTGGTTTAAATGGGTTGGTGTTCCAATCTTTTAAATTTCCCGCAGGGACGACGTCAGTATGTCCTGCAAAGCATAAGTTTGGTCCCTTTCCTCCTTTGATTTCAGCATAAAGATTTTTTATTTTTTTATTACCAAATTCAAGAAGATGACAATTAAACTTATTTTTTTTTAAAATTTTTTCTATAAATTCTAATGAGCCAGCACTATTTGGTGTAACACTTTTAAATTTTATAAGATCTGATGAAAGCTTAATTAAATTCATTAGGACCTTAACAGTTCATTAATAGAAGTTTTAGACCTTGTTTTTTCATCAACTTTTTTAACAATAACAGCACAGTAAAGATTTAAACCATGTGAAAAGTTTTCTGGTTTATTTGTAGATATTGTTCCTGGAACAACTACAGAATAAGGAGGAACTTTTCCAAAGAAAATTTCTCCTGTATCTCTGTCAATAATTTTTGTTGATGCCCCAATATAAACTCCCATTGAGATCACACTACCAGTTTCAACTATAACACCCTCTGCAATTTCAGATCTAGCACCAATAAAACAATTATCCTCAATTATAACTGGGTTTGCCTGTAGTGGCTCTAAAACTCCTCCAATCCCTGCACCGCCTGAAATATGGACATTTTTACCAATTTGTGCACAGGATCCTACAGTAGCCCAAGTATCGATCATTGTTCCAGAGTCAACATATGCACCAAGATTTATAAAACACGGCATAAGTACAACATTTTCGGCTATATGGGAAGAATATCTTACAATAGCTCCTGGGACTGATCTGAAGCTTCTTTTTGTCCATTCATCCTCAACCCATCCAGATGTTTTCAAGTTCACTTTATCAAACCATGAATATTGTCCTCTTCTTGAATTTGAAATTCCACTTGAAAATATGGAGTTATCATTAACTTTGAATGACATCAGAATTGCTTTCTTTATCCATTCGTGAGTAACCCATTCCCCGTTACTTTTTTCACATATTCTTATTATACCTCTGTCAAGTTGGTCTAAAACTATATTGATCGTTTTAGTTAAACTTTTATTACCTGAGTTAATTGATTCTTTTTCATCCCAAAACTTTTCAATTGTATTTTGAAGATTTGTTTTTTTCATATTCCTTCCTAATTATATGTTTTATTAATTGTAATTAAAGCTTCTAATATACTCTTAAATCTAAAATCAATGAATGGTTGATTAGATTTTTTCTTAAAATTATGATCCCTTATATGAACTGTTGTTATTCCATATTTATGGGCATTCTCAAGATTCTTTTCAAGGTCTTCAAAATACACGCAGGTGTGAGCCTTAATTTTATTTTTTTTTAAATAATTAATTAAAGGTTCAACTGACGGTTTAGGGATATATTTGCTTTTTGTTATGTCTAGAATATACTCAAAGAGGCTTTCAACACCAAGTGAATCGAGAACTTTTTTTGCATAATCTTGATCACCATTGGTATAAATAATTTTTCTTCCTGGCAATCGGTTAATTTCTTTAAATAGAATAGAGCATTTTTTTAATTTACTAAGATCCACGTCATGAACAAATTTTAAAAATTCATTTGGTTGTATTTGATAGTGTTTCATTAATCCAGAAAGGGTGGTCCCGTATTCTTTATAGAATTTCTTTTGAATCTTGAAAGCTTCTTTCTGAGATATATTCAATCTTGAAGATATAAACTTTTTCATTCTAAGATCAATTTGATCAAAAATCTTTGATTTTGGATCATAAATTGTATTATCTAAATCAAAAATCCAAAAATTCTTTTTCTCAAAACTGCTTTTAAGCATCTAATTAGTGATTAGTGTACCAACACCATGTTCGGTAAAAATTTCTAATAATATTGAATGTTCAAGTCTTCCGTCCAGAATGACTGCTGCTTTGACTCCATTTTTTACAGCTTCAACACAAGTCTCAACTTTTGGAATCATTCCTCCTGAGATTGTCCCATTTCTGATAAGTTTGTCAACTTCGGATACCTTAATTTGAGTCAACAAGTTACCTTTTTTATCTAATACACCCTTAACATCTGTTAAGAGAATTAGTCTTTCAGATAAAATAGAAGCAGAAATGGCTCCTGACATCGTATCAGCGTTAATATTATAGGTTTCAAATTTTTCTCCATAACCAATCGGAGATATAACTGGAATAAAATCTGTTTGAATACACCATTTTAAGAAGTCCGTGTTAATTTTGCTAGGTAGACCTACAAAACCTAAATCTAATATTTTTTCAACTTCACCGGTTGCTTTCTTTTTTCTAAATTTTTTAGTTTTAGCTAACAACGCATCTTTTCCTGAAAGACCTATTGCCATTCCACCCTCTTTATTGATCTCCATAACTATTTCTTTATTAATTGAACCAGACAAAACCATTTCAACAATATTCATAGTTTCTTTATCTGTAACTCTTAAACCATCAACAAAAGAACTTTTAACTTTTAGTCTGTCCAACATTTTTCTAATTCTTGGGCCTCCTCCATGAATCACAATAGGGTTGATGCCAACTTGTTTAAGTAAAACAATGTCCCTTGCAAAACTCGAAGAAAGTTTGTCTTCCCCCATGGCTGCGCCACCGAATTTAATTGTTATATTTTTACCGGCATACCTTTGCATAAATGGTAAAGCTTGCGACAAGATTGATGTTTGCTTAAGCCAGTCGCCACCTTTTGTTTCGGAAATTTTAATCATTGATACTTTGAGATCTGAATAAAAATTTTTTTAATAAAATTATCCCATTACTTTCCTTAATACTAGTATTAAAGATATTTTTATTAAATTCTTTTTTTATTAGGTTGAGAGATTCATTATTTTTTTTTTTAAGCTCTAAATTTTTAATTTTATCTTTTTTTGTAAAAACAAAAATAATTTCCTTTTCGCAGGTTTGCTCCAGAAGTTTTATTATTGATAAATCAATTGGTTTTAAAAGATGTCTAGAGTCAATAAGTAGAAAAATTTTTTTTAGGTTTTCTCTTTTTTGAAAATATCCCTCTAACAATAAATTTAATTTAAAGGTTTGATTCGCAGAAATTTTTGAAAAACCGTAACCTGGAAAATCAACAATTCTCAAAATATTTTTATATTGAAAAAAAACTAAAGATTTTGTTCTTCCTGGTGTTCTTGAGGTTTTTGCAATTTCTTTTTTTGTCAATGAATTTATAAGAGAAGATTTCCCAACATTTGAGCGTCCCCAAAAAATAAATTCGGGTATTTGATCTGATGGAAGCTCTTTGAATGAGTGAACTTCTTTAATAAATTTCCAATCTTCACTCACAGATTATTCCAAATCTTAGTTATTCTTTTTTTTGTTTTTTTAATAAAATATATTGTTGTCCTATTGATAGCACATTATTTATTGTCCAATATACAACCATGCCGGAGGGAAAGGTAGCTAATAAAAAAGTAAAAATAAATGGTAACATCATAAAAATCTTTGCTTGAATAGGGTCAGGTGGTGGAGGGTTTATTTTTTGCTGTAAAAACATTGTAAATCCCATTAAAAGTGGCCAGATACCGATAGTTAAAAATAATGGTGGATCCCAGGGAATTAAACCAAAAAGATTAAATAAACTTGTGGGGTCAGGAGCTGATAAATCTTTAATCCAACCAAAGAATGGGGCGTGCCTCATTTCTATTGAAACGAATAGCACCTTGTATAATGCAAAGAATATTGGAATCTGAATTAATATAGGGAGACACCCTGCTGCAGGGTTAATTTTTTTTTCTCTATAAAGAGCAAACATTTCTTGATTCATTTTTTGTCTATCATCTTTATATCTTTCTCTCACTCTTTGAATTTCTGGTGTCAAAATTCTCATTGAATTCATTGATTTAAAAGATTTATTTGCCAGAGGGAATAGAATAATTCTTATAAAAATTGTGAGAATTATAATTCCAATACCAAAGTTTTGAAATTTTGTAGACAAAAAATTAAGGGCATAAAAAAGAGGTTTGGTTAAAAAATAAAACCAACCAAAATCTACTGATAGATCAAGCTTATTAACATTTAGTTTTTCTATATAGTCGTCAATCAATGGTACTTCTTTAGCGCCTGCAAAAACATAAGATTTTGTTATTAGATTTTCATTTGGTGCAACAGACTTTACATTATCATTTATAAAATCTATTTGAATTGAATTGCGTTGATTATTTAAAGTCTTAAATCTCGCTTTAAATGATTCGTTGGTGTCTGGAAAAATTGCAACTTGCCAATAGTGATCGGTGTAGCCAATCCATCCATTTTTTGTAGATTCAACAATTTCTTTATTTTCTTGAAGCTCGTCATAGGAAACTTCTTTTAAAGTGTCGTTAAAAACTCCAAGCGGACCTTCATGAAGTATGAAAAACTTATTTTCTGGTTCATAGTTTTTTCTTCTTAAATAAGAGAAATTTGTTAATTCAACTTTTCCAGTTGTACCATTTACTACCTCGTCTGTAATTGTTATCATAAAATTTTGATCAAAAGAAATTTCTCTTATAATTTTGAGTCCTTTACTGTTAGACCATTCAAGCTTTATTTTTTCATTCTCAAAGTTTTCTTTGGAAGCTTTCCAAAGGCTATCTTTATTTGGAAGCTCTAAAGATTTGTCAGTGGAGGCCCAACCCATTCTGAGAAAGTATGGTGAATTACTGCTCTCTTTTTGAAGAACACGGACTTTTTCTTTTTTTTGAATTGTTTGGAAATAATCACTTAAAATTATATCATCAATCGTAGCTCCAAATAAGTTGATACTACCTTCAATTCTTTTTGCCTTAAACTGTATTCTTTTTTCAGAGGATAAAGTTTTGTTTGATTTTTTTACTAATGAGGTGTCAATCGAAGGTGTGTTGTTCTCTGTAATTTTTTCAGAAATATTCTCGTTTAATTCTGTTTTATCAGATATATTTTTTTTGGGAGCAAAAAAGAAGTCGAAACCAATTAGAATGACTAGTGAGAAAACGACAGCGAGTAATAAGTTTTTTTGATTATCCATTTTTAAAAATATACTAATATAAGAAACTTACCGAACTTTCAATGATTTTAGAAATTCTATTTATTTAAAATTTCCTTGAGGTCCTTTTCTATTTCAGTAAATGTATGATGTAAAATTTTTTTCTTTGGTATTATTTCAAAAGAAAAAGGTTTTTTTATATTTTTCCAATTGTTTCTTATTATTGATCTGAATATTCTTTTCAAATAATTTCTTTTTACTGCATTTCCAATTTTTTTACTCACTGTTAATCCATACTTTGTAAGATCTGAACTTTTATCAATATTGACAATTACAAATTTACCGTGAAATGTTCTACATTTATTTCGTAAATTTAGAAATTCTGACCTTTTTTTTAATCTGTTAGACTTATTAGGCAGATAGAGTTTTCCTACCTTTTTGTCTTCTTCTGATGAGTACTTTTTTTCCACCTGGTGTAGACATTCTGGATCTAAATCCATGTCTTCTTTTTCTTACTATATTACTTGGTTGATAAGTTCTTTTCATAATTAAATCCTTATATCAAATTTGTCATATTTGTAAAATAAAAATTATTTTCCTCTTACTGATCCGTCTCTTCTTGAATCTGCCACACCTGTGTAAAATTCATTTCCTCTTTTTATAATTGCAAGCCCACTTGTTAGATTCCTAATTTTTCCACTTTCCGATGAAATATTATTTAATATTTTTTTTTCAAAAAAAATTTTATCATTTATTTTTATGAAGTTAGGTCTTTCAACAATCTCTTTTATTTTATAGTTAGAAAAAAAATCTTCACTTATAACTCTAAATACATAGGAAATTATTGCTTTACCTCCAGGTGAGCCAACCGTCATATAAAAATTATCATTTTTATCGAAAATAATTAATGGCGACATAGAGCTCAATGGTTTTTTATTACCTTGCGGGATATTTTTAAGAACTTTTCCATTTATATCCGTTGCTTTAAAACGGAAATCAGTAAGTTGATTATTTAGAAAAAATCCATCAGTAAAAAGTCTTGAGCCAAATGAACTTTCAATACTTGATGTAACAGAAATAACATTTTGGTATTTATCAACTAGAGTGAAATGACTAGTTGAATTTAGAATTTCATCAAGATTTTGATTCACCGAATTAAAATTTTGTTTTTTAAATAAATTAAATTCTTTTAAAAGAAATCTAATATCTAACAACTCATCAACGTTTACGACTTCAAAGTTATCATCTCCAAGATATTTGTCTCGTAGGTAATATACAAAATTTAATATAGATAATTTAAGTCTGAAGTTTTCTTCTGGACGTACTTTTTGATTTTTATTTAATAAATTTTCATAAAGCTTTAAGGCCTGTATTACACAAATTGTTCCTGACGAAGGCAAACTAGGTCCACAAATTTTGAATTCATTTTTTAATTTATGACATAATGCATTTTTTTTATTAACTTTATAGTTGGCTAAATCATTATTTGTCATTAAGCCGGGATTCTTGGAGCTTTTTATTTTTTCAACGATATTTGAAGCTATTTGACCATAATAAAAATCCTCAATATTTTCTGATATTTTTTCCAAAGTATTTGCATAATCTATATTGAAAAACTTTTCTTTAGGATTAATAAGTATTTTCTTAAATTCTGAATGAGAATCTATTTCAAATAAGTATTTCTCTTTTTTTAAGGCACTAACAAGCCTTTTTGGTGGAATGAACCCTTCTTTAGCAAGTTTAATTACTGGTTTTAGTAAATGTTTCCACTCAATGGTTCCATAGTCTTGGTTTAGTTCATATAAAACTTTTAATGCTCCTGGCGTACCAACAGATAACCCTCCAACTACTGCGGTAAAAAATTTTTTTGGTTTTTTATTTTCATCAAGAAATAAGTTTCGATCAATATTTTTTGGTGCTGTTTCTCTTCCCTCATAACTTATAATTTTTTTTGAACTGTTGTTAAAAAAAGTTATGAATAGTCCTCCTCCTATGCCGGATGACTGAGGTTCCACTAGACCTAAAGCTAATTGTATAGAAACTGCTGCATCAAAAACAGTACCCCCATTCTCAAGAATATCAAATCCAATTTTTGTAGCGTAATCATTTGCTGTAACTACAATTATATTTGCCCCCTCATAATATTTGTTGTCACTACTGGAGTCAGTTATATAAGGTTCTGGGTCAATATAGACATCCTCTGAATACGAGTAGGATTGAGCTAAACAAAGTAAAAATACTATTAGAAAAATTTTTATTCTCTTTATAATCATAAAATATGCTATTTTAAAAAATCTAATGCTAATTGTATTAAAATAATTTGTTAATGTTTTTAAAAAAAAAAAAAATATTTGAAAAATTTAAAAAAAAAATACCAATTATTTGTATCACATCATATACGGCACCAATAGCTAAAATTGCTGATAAATATGCAGATATAATCTTAGTTGGTGACTCTGTTGGACCAGTTTTGTATGGATTCGATTCGACAAGAAAGGTAAGTATCGATTTAATTTTACAACATGCAAAAGCTGTTGTTGCACAAGCGAAAGATTCAATGGTTGTTGTGGATATGCCATATGGGACTTTTGAAAAAGATTATAAGTTAGCGTATAGGAATGCAAAAAAAATAATATTAGAAACTGGAGCAGATGCAGTAAAACTTGAGGGTGGAGAAAAATTTTTTGATACAATTACGTTTCTTGTAAAAAAAAAAATTAATGTGATGGGTCATATAGGCTTATTACCGCAACAACATAACGGTAAGTACCCAGTTTATGGAAGAAAAAAAAATGAAGAAAAAAAAATAATGGATGACCTCAATTCTCTTCAGAAAGCAGGTGTTTTCTCAGTTGTTGTCGAGTGTACGGTTGAGTCAATTGTTAAAAAGTTAATGAAGAATTCAAATATTCCTATTATTGGTATTGGAGCTACTTCAGATTGCGATGGACAAGTTCTTGTTGCTGAGGATCTTCTTGGTTTAACAGATTTTAAAGCTAAGTTTTTAAAAAAATATTCAAACCTAGATATGATTATTTCTCGAGCATTTGAAAAATTTTCATCAGATGTTGTAAAAAGGAAATATCCTCAAAAAAAAAATTATTATAAGTAAAATGATAATAGAAAATATAAAAGTTTTAGCAGAAACTTTACAAAAAATAAGGCAAAAAAAAATAATCAATTTTATACCTACAATGGGAAAACTTCATGATGGACATTTAAGTCTTATAAAAAAATCACAAAAAAGAGGTCATTTTTCGCTCGTTAGCATATATGTAAACCCTCTTCAATTTTCTGAGAAAAACGACTTTAAAAATTATCCTAGGACTTTAGAGAAGGATTTGGAATTACTGGGTAAACATAATGTTGATTTAATTTTTCTACCAAAAAAAAGATTTTCAGATACATCTTTGTCCATTGATGTAGGAAAATTAGGTAAAAAATTATGTGGCTTAGACAGACCAGGCCATTTTTCAGGTGTTGCATTGATAATTTTGAAATTTCTGAATTTAATTCAGCCTCATTTCATAACATTAGGACAAAAGGATTATCAACAGATCTTGGTAATTAAAAAATTGATCAAGGATTTTTTTTTTAAAACAAGATTAATAATTGTTCCAACACGTAGAGAAAAAAATGGTTTAGCTTTATCTTCACGCAATCAGTTAATTTGTAATAAAAAAAAACATTTAACTAAAATGATATTTGAGACTTTATGCACAATTGTATTTGACATAGAAAACTATGGATTGAAAAAAAATAAAATAAATTACTTCATTCAAAAGCTTTTGAAATTAGGTTTTGAGAAGGTAAATTATATCACAGTTCTTAAAGAAGACAGTTTATCTGAGTTGGATACTTCGCCTTCTAAGTGTAGAATATTCATCTCAATAACAATTGATGGGGTAAGGCTCATAGATAATCTTGCTATAAAAAAGAAATTAGTAAAAAAAAATGGTATAATTGAGAGTGCGTAGAGAGTTTAATTTTTAAGGTAAATATGAACTTCCTCAGCTTGAGCAGAAGTGCTATTAGAAGATGCTAATGAAACTCTCTCAGATGGAACACCCATCTCTACGACTTTATTAAAAACTTCGGATGCTCTCTGTCTTGCCTTTTCTGCAAAACTTGCTCCACCAGTAGGGCTTACGGCTACAACTTCAAAACTAGCCGAAGGCATTTGTTCAAGAGCATTAGAAATAGATTCAAATAATGCAGTGGAATAGTCAAAATTTGTATCGTCAAATTTAATGACTAAAATAGCATTGTCGTAATTGAGCGGAGCAATTTTAATTGTATCAATTGAGCCAGTTTCTTCTCCACTAGTTTCGCTTGTTGAGGATTGAAAACTCCTTGTTGGAGGAGCGGAAACTCTTCCACCAAATTTACCAACTTCTACGTCTGCTGATAATTCTTTCATATATTGTCTTTCAGCATTTAATATTTGAATTTCTCTGGAAATCTTCTCCTCTAACTCATCCATTAAACGAGAATATAAAACAGAAGTTCTCTGAACATCATCATTCAATACTTTAAGCTGGTTGTGATCCTCATCAATAGCCCCTGAAATAAAGAAACTAGAGTCAATTGCATTTTTTAGATGTGTTATAAGTGCAGCATCAGCAGTAACACGGTTATTAACAATTTGTAAATTATTTACATTGTTTTGTATATCTTCAAGCGCTCTCTGAGCATCGTTCCATTGACCAACTAATATAGGGTTTCCAGGGGTTGTGCCAATTTGTAACCTAGAACGAATAGCACTTGAGAGACCCTGATAAACTGATGTTTGTTCATCAACAAGGTCTTTAAATCTAAGAAAGTCATTGTTATGAGATGAAACTGCATTTTGTATGCTGGATAAATCAGCTCTAAACTGGTTAATTTTACCCCCAACAAATGTCCCGGTTGGTCCTGTATCATAAGCTACCTGTGGTTGGGCCACTGGAGGTTGTGCGTACTGTGAAGGAGGGATTTCCTGAGTTGCAGTCTCAGCAGATTCGATTGTAGCTGGAACATCCTCTAAAGCAGGAGGAGCGACTACCTCTTCATCTGATAAAGATGGGAAAACAACATCTTGGACTCCGGTACAGGAGTAGGTTGAAAGGATAAATAAAAAAATGAAGGGTTTGATGAGATTTTTTTTCATATATATATGTTAGTTTGATTTAATTAGTTAATATCATAATTTTGTTAACAAATACCAATAGATATATCCTATAAAAAATTTAAAATAAACAAAAAAATTTTTATTATTGATTCATGACGTTTGTATTTTTTTTTTTTAAATTTTTTTTTACTAACTTCTTTGTATAATTTTTTTTTATTAAGCGCCCGTAGCTCAATTGGATAGAGCATCTGACTACGAATCAGAAGGTTGGGAGTTCGACTCTCTCCGGGCGCGCCAAAATCTTTTTACATACAAGCAGTTGACATTAAATAATCATTTATTACTATATATAGTGTTCTTAAAACTTTCGTAGGAAATTATTATGCAAAACTCAACTTCTCTTAAAATTCTTCCTTTGGATAAAAAAATCCAAAAGCCAAACAACAAAGATGCCGGGGAAAGTTCATTTTTAAAACCTAATTATTCTAGAGATGAAAATTTAACAGATTTTGGCAAAGCAACTCTGTTGGATAGATATTTACTTCCCGGCGAAAAATTTCAGGACATGTTTCTAAGAGTTTCAAAATGCTATTCGGATGATGACGATCATGCAAAAAGAATTTATGATTATATTTCAAAGTTGTGGTTTATGCCAGCAACACCAGTTTTATCTAATGGTGGAGCAAAAAGAGGTCTTCCAATTTCTTGTTTTTTAAATACTGTTCATGACAGCCTCGACGGAATTCTTTCTACATGGAGTGAAAATGTTTGGTTAGCTTCTAATGGAGGAGGGATTGGTACTTACTGGGGAGAAGTCAGATCAATAGGCGAAACAGTTAAAAAATCTGGACAAACATCGGGTATTATACCCTTTGTAAGAGTAATGGACTCCCTGACTCTTGCTATATCACAAGGCTCTTTACGAAGAGGTTCAGCGGCATGTTACCTTGATGTTCATCACCCTGAAATCGAGGAATTTTTGGAGATTCGCAAGCCCTCTGGAGACTTTAATAGAAAAAGTTTGAATTTACATCATGGCATAAATATTACAGATGAATTTATGGAATGTGTAAAACACAACAAGGAGTTTGCCTTGAGGAGCCCTAAAACTAATGAAACTTTAAAGAAGATTAATGCCAGAGAATTATGGCAAAAGATCTTAGAAACCAGAATGCAAACAGGAGAACCATACTTAGTCTTTATTGATACTGTGAATAAAAATATGGCTAAACATCAAAAGAAAAAAGGTATGAAGGTTAAAACTTCTAATTTGTGTAGTGAAATAATGCTTCATACTGGTCTCGACCACCACGGCAAGGAAAGAACAGCTGTATGTTGTTTGTCATCTGTAAACCTAGAGAAATGGGATGAATGGTCAAAAGATGAAAATTTCGTTCAAGATATTATGAGATTTCTAGATAATGTTTTAGAAGATTTTATTAAAAATGCTCCAGCATCAATGAAACATGCAGCGTATTCTGCAAAAATGGAAAGGTCGGTGGGACTAGGAGCAATGGGTTTTCATAGTTTTCTCCAGAAGAAAGGAATCCCCTTTGAAAGCGCATTAGCAAAAAGTTGGAATATAAAATTCTTTAAATATTTAAAGCAAGAAGCTGATAAGGCATCGGTTATATTAGCCATTGAAAAAGGTGCCTGCCCTGATGCACAAGAGATGAATGTAAAAGCAAGATTTAGTCATAAATTAGCTATAGCACCAACAGCTTCAATCAGTATTATTTGTGGTGGAACAAGCGCTTGTATTGAGCCAATACCAGCCAACATATATACTCACAAAACATTATCAGGCTCATTTACGGTAAAAAATAAATACTTAGAAAGATTGTTTGAAGATAAAAGAATTAACAATGAAATTACGTGGCAAAGTATTATAGAAAATGATGGATCCGTAGCTCATTTAAAGGAGTTGTCGTCGGAAGAAAAAGATTGCTTTAAAACAGCATTTGAAATAGATCAGAGATGGATAATAGAGATGGCGTCTGATAGAACCCCATTTATTTGCCAAAGCCAGTCAATAAATCTTTATTTGTCAGCAGATGTAGACAAATGGGATTTAATGATGCTTCATTGGAAAGCCTGGGAACTGGGGGTGAAAAGTCTTTATTATTGTAGATCCAAGTCCATCCAAAGAGCAAGTTATGCAGGTGTAGAAGGTGATAATACAAGCAATTGGCCTAAAAAAAATATCACAGAAACAAAAACTGACTATGAGGAGTGTTTGTCTTGTCAATAAGCTAGACGCAAAATATTTATGGACGGATTTAAAGAAAAATTAGAGGAAAAAGTTGGATTACTAACCTCCTCACACTCATATAAGCCTTTTAGATATCCATGGGCTTATGATTTTTGGAAACGACAGCAACAAGTTCATTGGATGCCAGAGGAAGTTCCATTAGGTGAAGATTGTAAGGACTGGGCAGTGAAATTAAATGATAATGAAAGAAATCTTTTGACTCAAATCTTTAGATTTTTTACTCAATCTGATGTTGAAGTAAATGATAATTATATGGAGAGATATTCGCAGGTCTTTAAGCCAACCGAAGTCAAGATGATGATGTCTGCCTTTTCTAATATTGAAACTGTTCACATAGCTGCATACGCACTTTTATTAGAAACTATCGGTATGCCTGATACAGAATTTTCGGCCTTTTTAAAATATAAAGAAATGGCAGATAAACATGATTATATGCAACAATTCACTGTCGATTCAAATCATGAAATAGCTAAGACAGTTGCTATGTTCGGAGGTTTTACTGAAGGTTTGCAATTATTTGCTAGTTTTGCGATGCTCCTGAATTTCCCAAGACATAATAAAATGAGGGGCATGGGTCAAATTGTGACATGGTCGGTAAGAGACGAATCTCTTCACTGTGAAGGAATGATTAGACTTTTCCACGAGTTTGCAAAAGAAACAAAATGTATGACTAAAAAGTTAAAAACTGAAATTATCGAGTGTTGCGAAAAAGTTGTAGAGTTAGAGGATAACTTTATAGACTTAGCTTTTGAACTTGGACCAGTCGAGGGAATGGAACCACGTGATATAAAAAACTATATAAGATACATTGCAGACTGGAGGTTGAAGCAATTAAAATTAGATTCGATATATGGCATTAAAAAGCATCCTCTTCCGTGGCTAACAGAAATTCTTAATGGTGTTGAACACGCCAACTTTTTTGAGGCTAGAGCAACTGAATATTCTAAAGTTGCAACAAGAGGTTTATGGGAAGGAAAAGACGGAGTCTGGGAAAACTTCGATAAAAAATTGATGAGTTTTTAAGAACAAATCTTATTAGTTTTTTTCTACATATATTGACTGTGAAGGAAATGCAAATGCGCCCCCTCTCTTCTCAACTATCTCTTTGATATCTATTGCAAGTTCGTTCTTTGCCTCTAATAGCTGATTAAAGTCATTTGTTTTGGTAAAGCACCTAACTAAAATATTAATGGAGCTATCAGAAAATTCATAAATTTTTACTATTACTGGAGTTGTTTCGTTAACACTAAAATTTTCTTTTCTACTAATAATTTTATTTTCTATATCATTACATATAGTTTTTAATTGTTTGGTAGTGCTTTTATACTCAAGACCAATAATCCAGTTTATTCTTCTGTTTGATATCTTTGTAATATTCGTTACAGCTTTCTCAGCAAACTGATTGTTTGGAATAAAACAAAGGGATTTATCAAATCTTCTTATTGCAGTGGATCTAAAACCAATTTTTTCAACGGTACCTTCTATTGTATTTTCAATAATAATTACATCACCTTTTCTAAATCTTTTTTCTATTAAAACAAGAACACCTGATATTAAATTTTTAAAAAGATCCTGAGCACCTAATGCAACAGCAACACCCAAGAGACCTAACCCTGCAATAATAGGACCTACTCTTATACCCCATAATTCAAGAACGGCACAAAAACCTAAAATAAAAACTAATATTTTTAAAAAATTGGTAATCCATTCAATTAAATCTTGAGTGAGAATTTGTTCAATCGTTTTAACTTTTGAAAATAAGGGTTTAATTATTTGGCTCAAAAGCCAAAAAGTGACAATTGTAAAAACAGAGATGTTAATCTTATAAATAAACTCAGTTATCTTATCATTTTCAGTCAGGAAAGTTGAGGCTAAAAAAATTGCAAGGCCTATTACCAGTAAATTAAGGGGTCCGTAGATATTTTTAGTAAATTCTTCATTTTTTTTATTTAACTTAAATAAGATAAAAAATTTTTTAGAGAAAAAAATAATTAAAGAGTTTTTAGCAATTAAAAAAAATAGAAATACAATTATAGAATATAAAAGATCTGAAACTTTAATTTCAAAAAAAGTATTTCTATTTAATTCTAATAAGAAATTATTTAAAGATTCAAGGGTAATCATAAAAATTCAATTTTTTTTTTAGAAAATCTAGGGATTTGTTATATTCAAATCCCATATTGACAAATTTGTTAAGTATTTTTTTAAAGTCATTTTTTTTTAAAGCATTATTAATAAACATTTTAGACCGATTAAAAAAATTTTCCATTAAATCATAATTTAGACTTTCATTTGAATACAGATTTGACATTGTTGAATCTAATATTTCTTTATTAAAAGACAGCCTTACCAATGTAATTTTTATTTTTTTTAAGGAGTACCCCTTTTCAATTAAGGAATTGATTTTTAATTCTATAAGATTTTTTTCATTAAAGCATCCATTTTTAAAATGGTATTCTATTGTAAGAGGAATTTCAGAAACATATTTATTTTTTTCTTCTACAGAAATTTTTTTTTGAAAATAGTCTTTTGAGATTTTTCTTTTTAATATATCCTCAAATTTTTTTTTTGTAACAGAGTATCTTGTAAGATAATAGTAACTATATTTTTTTAAATATTCTGAGATCATATTTGATTAAAATATTAATTTATAACATTATTGTATGCAAAAATTTGTAAAAGTTAAACATTTTAGAGGTTTTAACTGGTATGGCTTCTACACACTTTATTTAAAGGAAGTAAAAAGATTTTTTAGTGTTTTTGCTCAGACAATCTTAGCCCCAGCCATTACAACTTTATTGTTTTATATGATTTTTACAATCTCAATAGACAGGGAGTACTTAAATACAGAAAACTATTCATTTTCTGAATTTCTTGCACCAGGTCTTATTTGCATGGCAATAATGCAAAATTCATTCGCAAATACCTCTTCTTCAATTCTAATATCTAAGGTTCAAGGAAATATTGTTGACGTTCTGATGCCGCCTCTATCAGAGTATGAGCTTACTTTTTCATATTTGTTAGGTGGTGTTACAAGAGGTTTTCTTGTGGGCCTGTCAGTTTCCTTTATTATTTTCCTGTTTATTCCTATAAAGATAAGTAACATTATTATTATTTTTTATTTTGCATTTTCTTCATCATTTTTATTATCAAATCTTGGAATATTGTGTGGTATATGGTCAAAAAAATTTGATCATATGGCTTCAGTTACAAATTTTATAATTTTACCTTTAACTTTTCTTTCTGGGACATTTTATTCAGTAGAAAGGTTACCTGATTTTTGGCATTTTATTGCCCATTGGAACCCATTTTTCTATATGATTGATGGCTTCAGATCTGGATTTATTGGATACGGAGATAGTAATATTTTGGTAGGTATCATACTATTAGCTCTAATAAATGTATTTTTTTTATTTTTAACAATTTACGTATTTAAAAAAGGATTTGGTTTAAAAACCTAACTATGAGCATTTTAAAAGTTTATAACCCCTTAGATATTGAAGTTGATCACGGTGATGGTGTTTATCTGTACTCTGTAGATGGAACTAGATTTCTTGACTTTACAAGTGGGATTGGTGTTAATTGTTTGGGTCATAGCCATCCCTCATTAGTAAATGCTTTAAAAAGTCAGGGTGAAAAAATCTGGCATTGCTCAAATCTCTTTAAGGTAATGGGACAAGAAACTGTAGCTAAAAAGCTAGTTAAAAACTCGTTTGCCTCAAATGTCTTTTTTTGTAACTCAGGTTCTGAAGCAACAGAAACAAGTATCAAAGTTGCTAGAAAATTTTTTTATGAAAAAGGCTTAGTTTCTAAAAACAGAATTATCACTTTTGAAGGTGCTTTTCATGGAAGAACATTAGCATCACTTTTTGCAGCCAAAAACCCTGATCATACTGAAGGGTTTGGTCCTGAAGTTGACGGGTTTGATCAGGTTCCTTTTGGAGATCATGACGCTTTAGAGAAAGTTATTAGCAAAGATACCGCAGCAATAATGGTAGAAACTATTTTAGGAGAAGGTGGAATAAGAGTTATTCCTGAAGATTGCTTAAAAGGATTAAGAAAATTATGTGATGAAAGAGATATTTTATTAATTTTAGATGAAGTACAGTGTGGCTTGGGAAGAACTGGAAAGCTATTTGCTTTTGAATGGGCTAAAATAAAACCAGATATTGTTCCAATCGCAAAGGGAATTGGTGGTGGTTTTCCCTTGGGTGCCTGTTTAATGAATAAAAAAACTGCTAGCACTATGACCCCTGGTTCTCATGGGTCAACTTTTGGAGGCAATCCTTTAGCAATGTCGATTGCAACAGTTGTATTAGATTATGTATTAAATAAAGATTTTTTAAACAACGTAATAAAAGTTGGAAATTATTTAAAGAATAGATTAGAGGAAGAGGTTATCAAAAAATACCCAACATTAGTTTCAGGTTTAAGAGGAAAAGGATTAATGTTAGGCATTGAGTCAAAAATTAAGAATGAGATTTTAATTAAGGAGATGATCAACCACAAATTACTCACAGTTAAAGCAAGCCAAAATATCGTTAGAATTTTGCCTCCTTTGATTCTTGAGGAAAAGCATGTTGATGAAGCAATATTAAAAATAAATAAAGCTTTTAAAAACTTAAAATGAAAAAAAAAATTAGACATTTTTTGAATATAAGTAACCTTTCAACAAAAGAGATGTTGCTAATTATTAAACAGGCTCATTTTCTAAAAAAAAATTATGGAAGAAAGTTTTTAAACGAGAAAAAAATTCTTGCAATGATTTTTGAGAAACCTTCTACGAGAACGAGAGTTTCATTTGAAGTGGGAATGAAAAAGCTAAATGGAGATGTTGTTGTATTAGATCAGCACGATAGCCAATTAGGCCGTGGTGAGTCACTACAGGACACTATTAAAGTTTTAGGTAGATATACAGACATAATTCTTTACAGAGGGTCTGATGAAAAAAAATTATACGAGATCTCTGAGTTGTCTAATGTTCCTATAATTAATGGGCTTACTAATAACAGTCATCCTTGTCAAATAATAGCTGATATAATGACATTAGAAGAAAATTTTAAGGATATAAATGATTTAAAAATTTGTTGGGTAGGTGATGGAAATAATGTTTGCAACTCTTGGATTGAAGCGGTTAATCATTTTGATTTTCAATTAAATATTTCATGCCCTGTAGATTTTTTTCCATCTGAAAAGATTCTTGAAAAATCGAAATCATCTCATGTAAGATTGTTCGATGATCCTATTAAAGCAGTAAAGAACGCTGATGTTATTATTACTGATACATGGGAATCAATGGGCGTTAAGAAAGATAAACAAAAACTTAAAAACTTTCAAAAATTTAGGGTAGATAAAAAGTTAATGTCACTAACCTCTAAAGATTCATTTTTTTTACATTGTCTTCCTGCTCATAGAGGTTGTGAGGTCACTGATGAAATAATTGATGGGAAAAACTCACTCGTCTGGGATGAAGCTCAGAATAGGTTATATGCCCATCAATCAATTTTATTGTGGTGTCTTGAAAATTTCTAGTTTTATTTTTTCCACAATTCTGGGGAAAATAAAATTAATAGTGGAAAAAGCTCAAGTCTTCCAATAAGCATTCCAAATGCAAGAAAAAATTTAGAAAAACTAGACATATAGGAATAGTTTCCAGCGGGTCCAATCATTTCACTTAAACCAGGACCAACATTTGCTAAGGAAGCAGCAGAACCCGATAAGGAAGTTATTAAGTCATGACCATCAAAAGATAATAATAGAGTTAGTAAACCAAAAATAAGTAAGTAAAGAAAAAAATATCCTGTAACAGAATTTAAAATTTCCTCACTTATTTCTGATGAGTTATAAGTTGGAATGAAGATTCCCCTGGGCTGAATAATTTTTTTGATTAGGGTTATTGATGATCTGAGAAGAATTTGGATCCTAAAAACTTTCAATCCACAACTAGATGAACCTGAACATCCACCGATAAGCATTATGAACAAAAATAAAGTGGTCGTGAATGTACCCCATAAACTAAAATCGTAAGTACTAAATCCACTTCCAGTCGCAATAGAAATGACTGAAAAGGAGGCTATTCGAAGTGATTCAAGATAATCTACCTCATAGTTTTTTTGAAGCCATATCATTACAAAAAAAATGACTAGTAAATTTAGTGCCAAAAAAAACTGAACTTGTGAATTATTAAAAAAGTCACCATTACCTTTTTTCACTGACTGAAATATTAATATAAAGGGTAGAGAAGAGATTATCATAAAAATCATTACAACAATCTCTGTACTAACAGAATCAAAAAAACCAATCGACATGTTCTTTGTTGAAAAGCCACCTGTTGCAATAATAGTCATTCCATGGGCAAGACTGTCAAATATTGAGACTCCGGTAGAGTATAGAAAAAAACTACACAAAACAGTCAGGAGTAAATAAATAAAACCAATAGCTGCAGCAATTTGAGTAGTTCTTGGAAGTACTTTTTCGTTTTTAGAACTAAACTCAGTTTGGAACAATTGCATTCCACCTATTTTCAAGATGGGGAATATAGCTATTGCTATAACTATTATTCCTATGCCACCAAGCCACTGTAACATTGCTCTCCACAAAAGAATTGATTTTGCTGTATTATCTAAATCTTGAATAATAGTTGCTCCTGTTGTTGTTAGTCCGGACATGGATTCAAAAAAGGAATCAATAAATGAAAGCTTTGGGGAACCCGAATAAAAGGGTATAGCTGCGATGATCGTTAAGATTACCCATGAGATAAGTGTAAGTAAAAATGCTGATAATACTTCAACATCTTGATTTTTTTTTTTAAAAGTAAATGAAATGTTTAATCCTGTAAAAAAACAAACGATAGAAATCACAAAAAAAACAACCCAATCTGAGCCGTTTAAAAAATAGTCAAACAACCCAGGCACAAGAGAATAAATTGAAAAAAATATCAATAAATTTCCAATAACAAAAAAGGAAGATTTTAAATTATCTATCACAAGTTAGTTTAATTTTATGTTATTATTAGGAACATCAAGAGAAAAGGGCGGTATCAAAACTTCAAAAGATTTTCCCTTAAAATCCTCCATTTGATAGCTTCCGTGCATTAACCCAGAGCTTGTTTTTAATGGAGTGCCACTAGTATATTCAAATTCATGCCCAGGATGAATTACTGGTTGTTCCCCAACGACTCCTTTTCCTCTTACCTCACGAAAGCTTCCATTAGAATCAAATATTTTCCAATGTCTGCTTATTAGCTTTATTGTATCATTACTATTATTTTTAATTTTTACAGTGTAGGCCCATAAATACGAATCTTCTGCAGGATCTGAATGATCCTCAAGATATGTCGGTTCAACTAAGATTGATACTTTGTATTTTGGGTTCATTTTTCTTTAGCTTTCTTAAGTGCGTTGTCAATGTCTTCAATTATATCTGTAGAGTCTTCTAATCCAACAGATAGTCTAACCAAATTTTTCGTAATGCGTAAACTTATTTTTTCATCAGAGGATAATTTATGATGAGTAGTTGTTTCTGGATGTGTTACAAGTGTTTTAGAGTCGCCTAAATTGTTAGATATTTCAATAAGCTTTAAATTATTTAAAAAAGAAAAAGCAATTTTTTTTTCTTTTTCTTTTTGTGATTTGAGCTCGAATGAAATTATTGAGCCACCATCAAGCATTTGCCTTTTTGTTATTTGTTTTTGTTTAAAACTTGAATCGGTTGGATAGTATATCCTCTTTATTTTTAAACTTTGTTTTAAATAATTAACTATTTTCTTTGCACTTTTTGTTTGTTGTTTTACTCGTAGCTCTAAAGTTTCTATACCTTTTAATAATACCCAAGCATTAAATGGACTGAGAGATGGCCCCGTATTTCTAATGAAAGGTTTTATAAAATCTTTACAAAATTTTTTTGATGCTAAAATGGCTCCTCCTAAGACTCTCCCCTGACCATCAATATGTTTTGTTGCTGAATACATCACAATATCTGCTCCATGCTTAAGAGGTTTTTGCAGAATTGGTGTTGCAAAAACATTATCTACAACTACTAAGGCACCAGCTTGATGAGCAAGCTTTGAAACCTCTTTAATGTCAACAAGATCAAGGCATGGGTTAGAGGGTGTTTCAAAAAAAACAATATTAGTCTTTTTTTTTAAAGCTTTCTCCCATTCATTCAAATTCGTTCCATCCACAAGAACAACTTCTATTCCAAATCTTGGGAGAATTTGTGTAACAATGTGATGACAACTTCCAAAAAGTGCTCTACTTGAAACAACTCTATCGCCATTATTTAGGTATGACATAAAAATTGTAAATAGGGCTGCCATCCCGGTAGCTGTTCCCCAACATTCTTCAGCTTCTTCTAGGAGTGCCATTTTTTTTTGAAATGTTTCAACTGTTGGGTTTCCAAATCTAGAATACATAAATCTTTCTTTTTCTTCTCTGAAAGATTTTTCTGCTTCCTCAGCAGACTCATAAATAAAACCTGAGGTAAGAAAAAGTGGATCACTTGTTTCCATAAATTTGGATCTACTTGTTCCACCTTTGATTAACTTAGTTGAAAGTTTTTTTTTATTCATTTTAACTTTTAGATTAACATTTTTTAAAATGTATTTATAGTAAGTAAAATTATGAGAGCAAAGATCTTTTTAATTATCTCACTTTTTATTACCTTCTCACTCTCTTTTGTTTTGGAGTCTAGGGAGTTATCAATTCAGCAACTTGAGGAGAGAAAAAAAGCTGATGAAGAAAGAAAAAAAGCGAGAGAAAAACGTGGAAAAAAAATATTTCAAAAAGAAATTACACTCTCAACTGAGATTGCTTTTATTTCAAAAGAAAGAGAAGTTCCTCCAGTTTTATCAAACCTTGACCCAATTTTAGAAGATGAGGGTTTTTATGGAGTTAAACTGGCTATTGAAGATAATCTTACAACTGGAAGATTTTTAGGCCATGATTATAGAGCTGAGTTTCATAGAATTTTATTAAAAGAGAATTTGGAGACAGAATTTAAAAAACTTTTAAAAAAAGGGAAAAAGTTTTTTGTAGTAGATTTAAATGAAGATGAATTATTATCTCTCATGAAAATTCCAGGAATTGATGATGTTCTTATTTTTAATACAAGAGCAAAAAATGATTCTTTAAGAAATGAGAATTGTAGGAAAAACTTCTTTCACATCCCACCAAGTTATTCAATCCTCTCAGATGCACTTACTCAGTATTTAGTAAAAAAAAAATGGAAAAAATGGTTTTTAGTTACTGGGCCTGATAAAAATGATCAAATTTATTCTAATGCACTTAAAAGTTCTGCCAAGAAGTTTAACATTAAAATTAAAGAAGAAAAAATTTGGGATTTTACAGCAGACTTAAGAAGAACAGCTGGAAAAGAAGTACCAATATTCACCAAAGGTTCAAACTATGATGTTCTCGTTGTTGCTGATGAAGATGGAGAGTTTGGAGAGTATCTTGTATACAGGACATGGGATCCAAGACCTATTGTGGGTACACAAGGTCTGAAGCCAAATTCATGGCACCGTACTCACGAGCAGTGGGGGGCAACTCAGATGCAAAACAGATTCAGAAGAGAAAGTGGTAGATGGATGACCGAGGTCGATTATCATGCCTGGATAGCGGTGAGAGCTATCGGAGAAACAATTACAAGAACTCAAACTAATGATATTGAGGAGGTTCAAAAATACCTATTAGGTGAAAAATTTGGTTTGGGTGCTTACAAAGGAGTAAAAGTATCTTTTAGATCCTGGAATGGTCAATTAAGGCAGCCTGTATTATTGGCTGCCCCAAGATCAATGGTGTCTGTTTCTCCTCAGGAGGGTTATATTCACCCAATAAGTGAACTCGATACAATGGGAAAAGATCAACCCGAATCTACTTGTAAATTTTAAAAATTTTAATACATTACATTAATGATTAAATTTTTTTTAACGCTCATATTTTTTATTACAATAAGCTTTATGAATGCTCAAGCTAATCTTGCTTACATAACTAATGAAAAAGATAATACGGTAAGTGTAATCGATATTAAAAAGAAAAAAGTAATTAACACCGTAAAAGTTGGACAAAGACCTCGAGGTATAATTATGTCTAAAGATGGTAAGTTAGTCCTTATATGCGCATCAGATGACGACAGGGTTGAAGTTAGAGACGCAGAAACAATGAAATTAAAATATCATCTACCATCAGGACCAGATCCTGAACTATTCATACTATCTCCTGATAACGAAACTCTTTACATCGCCAATGAAGACGACGCGATGGTCACGGTTGTTGACATGAATGATAAAATGATAATTGATGACATCCCAGTTGGTGTAGAGCCTGAAGGAATGGGATTAACAAACAACGGAAAATTGTTAGTTAATACCTCTGAAACTACCAATATGGCTCACTTTATCAATGCAGAAACTTTAGAGATTGTAGAAAATGTTTTGGTTGATGCAAGACCTAGGGTTGCAATGTTTACGCCTGATGATAAAGAAGTATGGGTTTCTGCTGAAATTGGGGGCACAGTTAAAGTTATTAACCCAAGCTCAAAAGCAGTTACCCACACCATAGGATTTGAGATTCCTGGAGTCAATGAAGAAAGTATCCAGCCAGTTGGTGTGAGGCATACTAATGATGGTAAATATACATTTGTGGCACTTGGACCGGCTAACAGAATTGCAGTTATTGATCAGAAAACAAAAAAAGTAATTAAGTATTTACTTGTTGGTCAGAGAGTATGGCAGCTAGCATTTACTCCTGATCAAAAAACCTTGTTAAGTACAAATGGAGTAAGTAACGATGTTTCATTTATTAATGTTGATAAACTAAAGGTTGAAAAGTCTATTAAAGTTGGAAGGTTTCCTTGGGGTGTCGTCATAAGTCCAAATTAGTTTCTTCTAAGCTAAATTAAGAATAATGACTGTTGCATTAGAAATAAAAAATGTATCTCATAAATTTGGTGAATTCACTGCGCTTGATGATGTTAGTCTAAATATTAATTCTGGTGACTTCACAGTTCTTCTTGGATTAAACGGTGCTGGTAAGACCACTCTCTATTCTCTAATTACAAGACTTTACAATAATAATTCTGGATCCATTCAGATTTATGGGTCTGATGTAAGGGAAGATTCCGTAAATGCTCTCAAAAATATTGGTGTTGTTTTTCAACAGCCAACACTTGACCTTGACTTAAGTGTTAGAGAAAACCTTCAATATCATTCGTCTCTTCATGGAATTAGTTCCTTAGAGGCTAATAAAAGGATTGATAAAGAAATTGTTAGAATCAACTTAGAAGAGAAGATAAAAAATAAAATTAGATCGCTGTCAGGTGGACAGAGACGACGAGTTGAAATTGCTAGATCATTGCTTCATAAACCTAAATTACTATTATTAGATGAACCGACAGTGGGGTTAGATATAGGTTCAAGACAGATGATATTAAATCATGTTAAAACATTATGTAAAAAAAATAATCTAGCAGTTCTTTGGGCAACCCACTTAATTGACGAAATTGATAAAGGAGAGAAAGTGATTATTATAGACAAAGGAAAAGTTCTTGAGTCTGGAGATGTATCAAAAGTTGTTAAAAAAACTAAAACAAAGAATATTAGAGATGCCTTTAATAAATTAGTTGGGATTTAATAAGTATGGAATTAATAGTATATTTTAGGTGTTTTAAAGGTATTGTTTTAAGAGAAGCATTGAGATTTGTGCATCAAAAAGAACGTTTTTTCTCTGCGTTAGTTAGACCACTAGTTTGGCTTGGAATTTTTGCTGCTGGATTTAGGTCCGTGCTTGGAGTCGCTATTATTCCTCCTTATGAAACCTATATTCCCTATGAGGTTTACATAGCGCCAGGTTTGATCGCTATGATCCAATTATTTAATGGTATGCAAAGTTCATTATCTATGGTTTATGATAGAGAGATGGGAAGTATGAAAACAATGTTAGTAAGTCCCATACCACGATGGTTTTTATTAATCTCAAAATTACTCGCAGGTGTTTTTGTTTCTATTCTTCAAGTTTATGCTTTTTTAATTATTGCCTCGTTGTGGGATATAATACCTCCAATTTCTGGATATTTTACAATCCTTCCTGCCCTAATAATTTCGGGCTTGATGTTAGGATCTTTAGGAATGTTTCTCTCATCTGCTATAAAACAATTAGAAAATTTTGCAGGTGTAATGAACTTTGTCATCTTTCCAATGTTTTTTGCTTCATCAGCACTTTATCCTTTATGGAAAATAGAAGAAACAAGTGAGTGGTTGTATTACGTTTGTTTTTATAACCCTTTCACATACGCAGTAGAATCAATTAGATTTTCCCTTTATTCACAAATTAATATAGAGTACACCATTGGTATTCTTGTATTTACATTTATATTTTTATTTCTGTCAATTTTAGGATATGATCCCGCAAGAGGAAACCTTCAAAAAAAAGGAGGAAAATAAAATGACGAATTTTTTTAGATTTTTTTCAATTACACTTTTTATATCATCTTTAGTTTTGGCTAAAGGGGATCTTGCAATTCGAGCAAAAAAATTAGAACTTAAACTTGGATCAGAAACGAGTGATTATGATATGTCACAAAAAGTTTTTGAAATGGAGACTGGAAAGGCTTACAGACTTGAAATTTCTAGCATGGGTTTTAAAGAATATGAGATTGAAGCTGAAGACTTTTTTAGAAACATATGGGTAAGGTCTATCGAGATTAAGGGAATAGAGCTAGATGTGCCTGTCATAAATGAAATTGAGTTAGAAAGGGAGGGTGAGGTTGAAATTAAATTCGTTCCTATTCGTCCCGGTGACTATAAGTTTGAAATAGAGGGCTTGCAAAGTAAAGGAATGGTTGGAAAATTTATCGTTAAATAATTTAACAATTAACAAATGGAGAAGATATATGAAAATAAGTTTTTTTAAAAGTTTAGTATGCATAATATTTGTAGTGTTTTCTACATCAGTCATTGCTAATGCTCCTGAAAAACCGCCAAAAAAGTGGCCGTGCGATCAAGTTTATAACCCTAAACTAAATTTAACAGCAATTTGGCAAGGTCCTCCCATTGAGCAAGAGCTTAAAGATTGGTGGAAGAATGATGATGTAATTGAATATGTAAATAAGCTTGCTGATCCTGTATTAGAGGAATCTGAAGGTATAAAACTCATTGAAGAGTTTGCCAAAAAATATTCATACTTTGGATTAATAAAGAAATCTGAACAAAAACAGAAATTAATTTTCTTATTTGCTGGTCTTTATCAAAAAGCTAAAGACAGAAGAAACAGACAGTACGTCGGGATAATAAAATTTGTTGATAGACAAGAATCAATAAGAAAAGCCATAGGATCTTCCTCAAAATTAATTAGAAAATATAGAAAGGCAAAACTAAATGAAAAAGATCCAAAGTTTGCCCAAGCATCTGCTCAGCTTAAATGGAATACCAGAGTTTTTGATCAGCGCACCAGGTTAACGGAGTATATTTGTGAAGAACCTGTATTTAATACGCAAAGGTTGGGTTATCAAGCCAGAAAAATTCTTGAATATATTCAATAATTTAGACTGGTTCTAATAAATGAATCTAATATGAATAATTGAATCAGATTATCTTAATCTTCAATGAGTATAAATGTTCCAACTCATAATTATGTGAGTTCCAAACTATAAAAGGAGTAAATTATGGCTTGGACTAAACCAATGATTTCTGAGATCTCTGTAGGTCTAGAAATCAACTCTTACGCTTGCGCTGAGAAGTAATCTTAGCTTAAGCAAAAGATAAGCCCCTTGAGTCTAATTAGCCT
>NZGH01000003.1 GCA_002690875.1 Rickettsiales bacterium | reverse complement strand
TATTAAATTTTCCTTTGTTTTTAAATTTTTAATGTCTAAATTTTTAAAAAAATTTAACGCATTAGTGATTTCATAGTCTCTTAAAAATAAACTTAGTAAAATTTCAATTTCACTTCCAAAGTCCCTTCTGTTATTAAAATTCTCTTGAAGTCTTAAAAAATTAATCAAAACTTTATTCTTTTTATAGTCTAAAAGATAACTTTCATTTGGATTAAATTGTTGAAAGTTTTTAAAAGACTCACTCACATTATCAAGTTGAGTAGATAATTCTTTATTTTTAGATTCAAGATTATTTATTTTTTCTTCGTAAAGATTTAGTTTTTCTGAAAAAAAATTTGTCATTTTTTCAAGTTTAACTAAAAAATCATCTTTCAATTTTTCCTGATCTATTTCTGTATCCTTTTTTTCTTCTAATTTATTAGTTTCATTTAATTTATTATCTAAATTTTCTTTTAAAGGATGGTATGCAAATAAACCTAGAGAAAAAAAAATAATAAAAATTATCAAATATTTAAAGAAAAATTGAAAAAATCCAGTTTTTTTTTTAAAGTCACCTTTATCTAAATCAATAAATTCACCCTTTTGGGGAGTCTCTTTCTTTTTATTAATCAATTTTTCTTCCCGATAAAAATTTTTCTGTTATTAACTCTATCATTTCGTTTTGATTTGGCTTTTTTGCTACAAAAATTGAAAACTTACCTAGTTTATTAATTTCTTCTTTTACTTTATTACTTATGACAATAAATAATTTATCTTTACAAAATTTAGCTAAATCCATTTTTTGTATTTCTTTTACAAACGACCTTGCAGTCAAAGGAGAATAAAAAGCAATCATACTTTTTTTTGTCTTTTGCATAAATAATATTAGTTTGTCATTATTTCTACAAATCATTTTTGATGAATAACATTTAATCGCAAAATATTTACATCCAAGACTTATGAAAAAATTTTTAATTTTGAGATTAGAATTCTTATATGTGGGATGAATAACAACATCTCCTTTTTTAAGTTTTTTTTTTGAAAGGACTAATAACTTTTCTAAATTTTCATCAGCATTAATTATATTTTGAAAACCTTTTTTTTTTAAAATTACTTTAGTTTCACTCCCAACCGAAAAAACTGAGTTGTTTTTAAAATGTTTTTTAAATCTAAAGAAATTTACAGCATTCTTACTTGTAAACATAAAATAATCTGATTTTGAAACCTTAAATTCATGATAAGAAAATGCCTTGATCTCTAAAAAAGGTAAAATAAATGTTTCAATCCCTAACTTACTCAAAGTTTTTGAGGTAGTTATTGATTCATTAATTGGTCGTGTAAGAAGAATCTTCACATCAAAGCATTTCCTTTAATTTTTTTCCTAAATTAAAACTCATTTTACAATAATTATCTATGTCAAAATAGGTTTTATCTTTAATAAATTTTTTTCCGTCTATAGATGCTGCCATGTAATAAAATAATATTTTAGATTTTCTCTTTACTTCTAGACGTGCTAGTGCCCCTATTGGTGTTTTACATGATCCATCAAGAGCTGATAAGAAGGTTCTTTCGCATTCAGACTCAATCAATGTTTTTTGGTCATTTAATTTGTCTAAAATACTTATAAGGTCATCATTTTTTCTTATGACAATAGCTATAACACCTTGACCCGGAGATGGGATCATCTTTTTGATCTCAATTTTTTGATAATGCTCACTTATTTTAAGTCTTTTTAATCCTGCACATGCAAGAATTATTGCATCAAATTCTCCATTTTTTAACTTACTAATTCTAGTTCCAATATTTCCACGAATTTCTTTAAGTTCTATATCTGGTCTAAGTTTTTTAATTTGTACTGCCCTTCTAATAGATGAAGTTCCTACAACAGCATTTTTTTTTAAATCTTTAAGTTTTACTTTTGCTTTAGTCATTATAAGGTCATTAGGATCATCTCTTTTTAAAACTGCCCCTATAACCAAGCCTTCAGGCAACTTAGTAGGGAGATCCTTAAGTGAATGAATGCCAATATCAATTTTTAGGTTTAATTGAGCTTCATCTATTTCTTTTGTAAATAAACCTTTATTACCTATGGTAGAGATCTTTTTCTCTAAAAACTTATCTCCTGATGTTTTAAAAAATTTTTGCTCTATTTTATTGAAATATTTTGTACCTAACAATTTTTTAAATGACTTTAAAAAAATATCAACTTGAGCCTTTGCTAAAGGGCTTTCTCTTGACCCAACAATAATTTTTTTTCTATATTCCATATATATTTATATACTTAATTAGTATAAAAAATAATTTTAAATATTCTAATTTTAAAAATAATGATTGTATTGGGAATTGAAACTAGTTGCGATGAGACATCAGTTGCAATAGTGAGAAAAAAAAAAAAATTTTTATTGGGTGATGTTTTATCAGAAAACACCTTATCTCAAATAAAAAAGCACAAGAAGTTTGGTGGTGTTGTACCTGAACTTGCATCTAGAGAACATAGTAACACTCTGAATTATCTTGTAAAAAAGACCTTAAAAAAATCAGGACTCACTTTAAATGAGATCGATGCTTTTGCAGCAACTATTGGACCTGGTTTGCTAGGAGGACTAATTGTTGGTTCAAATTATGCAAAAACATTAGCTTTAGCTGCAAAAAAGCCTTTTATTGCCATTAACCATCTTCAAGGACATATTTTAGTAACCAGAATGAAACGCAAAGTAAAGTTTCCTTTTCTTTGTTTGCTTGTTTCAGGTGGTCATACTCAGTTATTATTAGTAAGAAAATATAATGACTTTAAATTAATTGGAGAAACTCTTGATGATGCTCTGGGTGAAGCTTTCGATAAAGTAGCAAAACTTTTGGGATATTCATATCCTGGTGGACCTATTATTGAAAAACTTGCACTAAATGCAAAGAAAAAGGTAAACTTCAATTTACCGGAACCACTTTTAAATACTAAAGATTTTAACTTCTCTTTTTCTGGAATTAAAACAGCGGCAAGAAAAGTTGTTCATAACTCCTTTGATAGAAAATTAAAATGTGAGTTAGCTAAAAACTTTCAAGATTGTGTAACGAATTGTTTAATAACAAAATGTTCCAAAGCCATAGATTCGTATATAAAAAAGGAAAAAATAAATAGTTTTGTACTAGCTGGAGGTGTCGCATCCAACAAATTTATAAGAAAAAAATTTGTAAACCTTTGCAATAAAAAATTAATAGAATTTGTGGTTCCAGATCAAAACCTTTGCGTTGACAATGCAACTATGATTGCATGGGCTGCAATTGAAAGATTACAAATTAAGAAAAAGGGTGATATTTTAGATTTTGAACCTAAACCAAGATGGGCTCTTGAAGATTTATGATTAAAGTGGGAATTATTGGATCTGGTAACTGGGCATTAGCACTTACAAAAATTTTAACTAATGTAAAAATTGTCATTAAAGCCAGAAAAATTGAGGGATTAAAAAAAAAATTTAATAATAGTAATGCAGAGATCCATCTTACAACTAATTTTACAGACTTAAATAGTTGTGAATTTCTATTTCTCGCCAATCCGTCACAAACAGTAAGAGAAAATTTGAGGAACATACCTAAAAAAATAAATTCTAAATTTGTCATTTGTTGTAAAGGAGTCGAAAAGGGTTCGAATAAACTAATGCATCAAGTACTTAAAGATCTATTTCCCAAAAATGGATTCGCAATACTCTCTGGACCTAATTTTGCGTCAGAAGTTGTTAAAGGACTTCCCACTGCGAGTGTTCTATCTTCTAAAAATAACAAAACCCTAAATGAGGTCTCAAGTATAATTTCCTGTAAAAAGTTCAGAACATATTTTAATAATGATATTGTAGGTACTCAAATTGGAGGAGCTATGAAAAATGTAATTGCAATTGCTTCTGGTGTAATCATAGGATGTAATTTAGGTCATAACGCTGGAGCTGCATTAATAACAAGAGGATTATCAGAAATAATTGATTTGGGAGTACAAATGGGTGCAAAAAAATCAACCTTTTATGGTTTGTCTGGTATTGGTGACCTTATTCTCACATGCTCATCACTTAAATCTAGAAATACAAAGTTGGGTTATTTATTAGCTAAAGGTAAAAGCAAAACAAACCAACTGTTTGAAGGTCTGGAATCATGTGAAAGTATATGCAAATTAGGTGATAAATTTTCCTTAGAGTTGCCAATATGTAATGCTGTTAAAAAAATTTTAAATGGCTCTGATATTAACAAAATTGTCACTGACCTTCTTTCAAGACCACTACAGTTTGAAAAATGAAAACATATATAGTTATTTGCCTTGATAAGAAAAATTGCCTAAAAAAAAGAATGGCAAACAGAGAATTGCACTTAGAGTATTTGAAAGGCTTAAAAAATAAATTAATTTTAGCTGGTCCAATTTTAAACAAGACTAATAAACCAAAGGGAAGTGTTTTAATATTAATGTTTCAAAACAGAACTAAACTGAATAATTTTCTAAAAAATGATCCATATTCAAAAGTTGGTTTATTTGAATCAGTAAATGTAGAAATATTTAAACGGGTTTTTTAGTTTTTTTTCCTTTAACAAATTGTTATATTTTCATATTGGAAGATTATATGAGTTTTATAAATAATGAAATTAATGTTCCGTCAATGAGTATGGATAAATACAAGGCGGAATACGAAAAATCAATAAAAAACCCGGACGTTTTCTGGTCTGAAAAAGCAAGTTCTCTTTCATGGATTAAAAAATTTACTAAAATTAAGGAAAGCTCTTTTAATGAAAAAGTTAGCATAAAATGGTTTTCCGATGGCTCTCTTAATGTATCTTTTAATTGTATTGACAGGCACTTAAAAGAGAAAGGTGAAAAGACAGCCATTATATGGGAGTCTGATGATCCTAATTTAAGCAAAAAAATATCATTTAATCAGCTACATAGATCAGTTTGTCAATTAGCTAATGGACTAAAATCTATAGGAGTAAAGAAAGGTGATAGAGTAACAATTTATCTTCCTATGATACCTGAAGCAGCCTATGCAATGTTAGCCTGTTCGAGAATTGGAGCTATACACTCGGTGGTATTTGGAGGTTTTGCTCCAGAATCATTAAGAGACAGAATAAAAGATTGTGAATCTTCAATAGTTATAACTGCCAATGAAGGTGTTAGAGGTGGGAAAAAAATCCCTCTTCTTTCCAATGTCAAAAAAGCTATAGATGGCTTAAAAATAATCAAGAAAGTTATTGCTGTTAAAAGAACAGAATCAACAGATTTCTTTGACCCTGAGAATGATATTTGGTATGACGATTTAATTAGTAATCAAGAAACCGACTGTGAGATTTCTGAGCAAAACTCTGAGGACCCTCTTTTTATTCTATACACATCCGGGTCAACTGGAAAACCTAAAGGAGTGCTGCATACAACTGCTGGTTATCTTCTTCATGCATCGTTAACTCACAAGCAAGTATTCAACGTCCAAAAAGATGATATCTACTGGTGTACTGCTGATGTAGGTTGGGTTACTGGACATTCCTATATTGTCTATGGACCACTTTGTAATGGAATCACCACTTTGATGTTCGAGGGAGTTCCAACTTTTCCCAATGTATCAAGGTTTTGGGAAATTATTGATAGATTTAAAGTTAATATATTTTATACAGCTCCGACCGCGATAAGAGCTTTAATGGGTTTGGGTGACAAACCAGTAAATAAATGTGATTTATCATCCTTGAGAATTTTGGGTAGTGTCGGTGAACCAATTAACCCTGAAGCATGGAAATGGTATCATGAGGTAGTTGGGAAAAAAAAATGTCCTGTAATCGATACTTGGTGGCAAACAGAAACTGGAGGAATATTAATTTCACCTATTAGTGGTACGACTCCTCTTAAACCAGGGTCAGCAACTCTTCCCTTCTTTGGAGTAACGCCATTGATAGTTGACAATGATGGAAATGAACTAAAAGGAGCCTGTGAGGGAAATTTGTGTATCAAAACATCCTGGCCAGGAATGATGAGAACTGTCTATAGAGATCATAAAAGATTTCGAGATACTTATTTTTCTTCTTTTAAGGGCAAATATTTTACAGGTGATGGATGTAAAAGAGACGAGGACGGGTACTATTGGATTACTGGAAGAGTGGACGATGTTATCAATGTATCAGGACATAGGCTTGGTACGGCGGAAGTTGAAAGTGCACTTGTCTTGCATAAAAATGTTTCTGAAGCAGCTGTCGTTGGTTTCCCTCATGACATTAAAGGGCAAGGTATTTATGCATATGTCACTTTGATGACTGGACAAGAGTATAGTGAAAAACTGAAAAAAGAGTTAGTTTCTTGGGTGAGATCTGTAATTGGCCCAATAGCTGCGCCTGATATTATACAATGGGCTCCTAACCTTCCGAAAACAAGGTCTGGAAAGATAATGAGAAGAATACTCAGAAAAGTTGCATGTAAAGAGGAGGGATCTGTCGGCGATACGTCAACACTTAACGACCCCAACGTGGTCAATGAATTGATCAAAAACAGAGAAGAGAGCTAGAAGTCGTAACAAATACCTTTTTTCTCCCAATCACCATATCTAGTTGGTTCAGGTCCTTTAGGTCCTCCAATTTCTTTTTTTGTGGAGGGTGACTTACGGTTACTCTTATTTGATTTTAAATTTTTAGTCATGTATGTTAACTTAATATTTATAAACTAAAAATACTATAAGTTTTTGACTAATTCACGAGAAATTGCCTCACTAATATTATCTAATGTTTATCAGGGAAAAAAGTTAGATTGGGCTCTAAATACAAGTAAAAATCTTGCAAAACTAGATTCTAGGGACCGCTCTTTTGTAAGTTTGTTAATACTTACAGCCCTCAGAAGACACGGGCAGATTGATAAAGTAATATCAAGATTTATTAAAAAACCACTTAAGAAGGATTCTCAAGTTAATTACATTCTAAAAGTTGCTTTAGCACAGGTTCTGTTCATGGATACACCAGATTACTCAGCTGTAAATACGGCTGTAGAAATTTCCAAAAAATACAATTTAGAAAAACTAGTGAATGGCGTTTTAAGAAATGTCATTAGAGAAAAAAAGACAATAAACCTTAATTCAACTGACGCAAATATCCCAAAGTGGTTAAGGAAAATCACAATCGATCATCTCGGAAAAGAAACCTTGTCTATGATTTCAAAACAAATTGTTAAGGAACCAGTCGTAGATATCAAAATAAAACAACAGTTTTTTGAAAAATTCGATTGGGAAGAGATTTTAGAAGGTAAAAATATTTTTCAAGAAACAATAAGAATAAATTTAAAAAATGATATCAGCAAACTGCCCTTTTACACTGAAGGTCATTGGTGGGTTCAAGGGCTTGCAGCAACTTTTCCTGTAATTTTAATTAATGATATTTATAAAAATAAAAATAAAAGTGACATATCTGTACTCGATGTTGGAGCATCTCCTGGCGGAAAATCTTTTCAACTAATAGAATCAGGTTATAAATTACAATCGATTGAAATTTCAAGTATAAGAATAAAAAAACTTTTAAAAAATCTTAATCGACTGCAATATGAAACAAAAATTATTAATGGAGACTTTATTACACATAAAATAGATGAAAAATTCGACTGTATCTTAATTGACGCTCCTTGTTCTGCATCTGGACTGATTCAAAAAAAACCTGAAATGCTGGTGATAAAAAAAAAATATTAATGATTTAAAAACAAAGCAAAAATTAATGTTAGAGAGGGCGTCTAAACTATTAAAAGGTGGAGGTCACTTAATTTATTGCGTTTGTTCCATAGTATACAGTGAAGGTGAGGAACAGATTAGAACCTTTCTTCAAAATTTTGAAAATTTTTCCCTTATCAATTGTTTTAATTCAATTAAATCATTTGGAATAGTAAATAATAATCTACCGCATTATTTTGTAACCCCAGACTTTATAGGCGAAAGTGGAGGTATAGACGGGTTTTTTATTGCTTGTCTTAAAAAAAATTATTAAGAATTATAAATGTATCGTCTTTTAAAAACAATTAACTCAATCTTTAGATTTAAAAACCCTTTTTATAATCTGTTTTTGGAAAAAAGTGCAAACGCAGATATATTTTTTACTCCACAAAATTTGTGGACAGGAAACTCTGATAACGGAAGAAAAATCACTGAAGGTTTTTTAAGTTTTCATAATGAAACTAATCCATTTGACCTAAATACCTGGAAAAAAAATAAAGCTAGCAATCTATGGAACCAAAATTTACAAAGTTTTCAATGGATTCACGACGTAAAGGGTTTAGGAACAAATAAAGCACGTATATTTTTAAGAAGAAATATTTCGCAGTGGATTGAGCTTCATAATAAATGGGATCCCCAAAGCTGGGATTTGATAATCTTGTCAAAAAGAATTTGTAATCTCCTTGGAAATATTTCTTTTTTTTACGAAACTGCAGATGAATATTTTCAAAAAACTTTTGCAAAATCCTTGAATAAACAAGCCATACACTTGGTAACTTCTCTAGAAGTTGTAATTAAAAGTGACGACAGAATTTTTATTCCAAAAGCAATCATAGTTTCATCACTATGTTTTACAAATATGAGATCAAAATTAAAATTAGGTTTGAAAATTCTTAATCAAATCGTTGCCGAAGAAATTCTTGATGATGGGATGCATTTTTCAAGATCTCCTAGTAAGCATCTTTTCTTTTTAAAAAGTCTAATCGATATTAAAAACTATTTGGGGTTGTCAGGATGCTCTATTCCTAAAACTCTTAATGAAATAATATCCAAAATGGGAATGATTTTAAAATTTTTCAAAATAAATAATAGCGAATTAGCAATTTTTAATGAGTTTAACTTCATTGATAACAATCAACTAAATGAAGTCATTAAAAGAGCTAATACCAGATTAAGAGTACCATCAACTCTTAATCAAGCATGCTTTAAAAGAATATCATATAATAAACTTACGTTTATTATGGATTGTGGAAGTCCACCTAAGGAGAAAACACACGCAGGCTCATTATCTTTTGAATTCTCTCATTTTGGAGAAAAATTAGTTGTAAATAGCGGGTCTCCATTTGTGAATGATAAAAAATGGATTGAAGCAATGAGATCAACAGCAGCTCATAGCACTGTAAGTATTGATGATATTAATTCCTCAGATATTTTTTATCAGAAGGATACTAATACAAGAATTGCAAAAGTCTGGTCAGAGCTTTTATTTGATAAAAATTGCTATTGGATTAATTCAGCGCACTCTGGTTATAAAGAAATATTTGGAGTTATCCATAATAGAAAAATTCACATAGACCCTGAGAAACTTATAATAAGGGGTCAAGATTATATTTCAAAGCCCGCCAAAAACTTTGTCAATATACCAAAAAAAATGATCATAAGATTCCACATTCACCCAGATGTTAAATTAAATGTAACAACAAGTAAAAAAAAAGTATTTTTACAACTTAAAAATAATTTTGCATGGGAGTTTATTTGCTCTGAAGCAAAAATAAAACTTAGTGAAGGTATTTATTTAGGAACAAAACAAACTATCCAAAAAAATAATCACATACTTATTTCTGAAAATCTCGTTCCAGAAAAAAAAATTAAGTGGATGTTTAGGTTAATAAGGTAGGTTTTAAAGCGACCAATAATTGGTTATTTTTTTATTCCTAAATTTGCCTTTTACATCAAATAGAACACCTTCTTTTTTTAAAAGAGACAAAAAGTTCTGCTCAAAATTTAATAATATTTTTTTATGAGGAACTGATAAAACGATCCCATCAAACTTTTTTTTTGTTAAATTTTTATTTCTTAAACCTTTAAAATCCTTTAATTTATTTATAAATGGATCGTAATATGTAATTTTAAGGTTTTTTTTTTCTAGGTAATTCATTAATTCAAGGCTTTTTGAATTTCTTAGATCTGGAACGTTTTCTTTAAATGTTACTCCTAAAAATAAACAAGAAGAATTAGATGGTAATCGTTTCACTATCTCCATACCAATAAACTTAACCATATTATCATTTGTATTTCTTCCTGATAAAATTACCTCAGGACTTACATTTAAGTTTTTTGCTTTTTCTGCTAGATAATAAGGATCAACTCCAATACAATGACCACCAACCAGACCTGGTTCAAAATTTAAAAAATTCCACTTTGTTAGTGACGCCTCTAAAACATCATATGAACTGATATTTATTTTTGTACATATTTTTGCTACCTCATTTATAAAAGCGATATTTATATCTCTTTGTGCATTTTCAATTACTTTTGAAGCTTCTGCAACCTTGATACTTTTAGCTAAATAAACCTCACCATTAGTTAAATTGGAGTAGATTTCTAAAAGATCTTTTTCTACCTTTTGAGTTTGACCAGAAACTACTTTATTTATTTTGTCAATTGTATGAACTTTATCACCTGGGTTTACTCTTTCTGGTGAATAACCTAAAAAAAAATCTTTTCCTGATCTGAGATTTTTTGAAAATTTTTCTAGTATAGGTGCACAAATTTCTTCAGTAGCCCCTGGATAAACTGTGCTCTCAAAAACAACTGTATCCCCGTATGACAAAAGCTTTCCTATTGTTTCACATACCTTTTTTAAAGCAAAAAAATCTGGTTTTTTTTTTTCATCTATTGGTGTTGGAACAGTAGCAATATAGAAATTACAATTCGAAATATCTTTGAAATTGTCAGAAAAGAAAAGATTACTTTTTTGTTGTTTTTTAAGAAGTGACTCTGATACTTCAAGTGTTTTATCTATACCTTTTCTAAGTTCTTTAATTCTGATATTATCTACATCATAACCTATTACATTGTATGAAAGAGATAGTTGTAAAGCTAATGGAAGTCCAACGTAACCTAAACCTAAAATTGCAATTTTTTTTTCTTTCATAGGTAAAACTTAATCATTATTATTAGATTCAAAATATGGTTAAAATAATTATTCCGTTTATATTATATTTTTTTTGCTTTTCCGCATTAAAAAAGATCATACCTTTTCTTAAAAAGAATTCCCTGTTAGATCATCCTTCAAGTAGAAGTAATCATGAAAAGTCAATGCCTAAAGGAGGCGGAATAATTTTAATGCCAGCAATAATTATATCAATTTCATTATATTTTTACATTGAAAACAGTATTAATACAAAATGGCTAGTTTTTTTGCTATCAATTTTTTTTCTTTTTCTTGTTTCTCTTATCGATGATATTAAAAGTTTGCCTGCAACATTTAGATTAATTGTACATTCTTTATGTGTTATTATTTCAGTTTATTATATGAAAGGCGATATAGTATCTTTTTTAGGTAACTCTGATATAACAAAAGAACTCAATCTAAATGAGTCACTACTATTTTATTCACTAACATTGCTCATTATTTTATCTTGGCTTTGGTTAATTAACTTATTCAATTTTATGGATGGTATGGATGGTTTAACTTCGTTACAGATGATTTTTTTAGCTTTAACTATTAATTTTTTTTCATTAATGAACTACTTTGATCAAAATTTTCAATTTCTAAGCTTGGTAATCTTTTCTACTTTTCTTTCTTTTTTCAGACACAACAAGCCATCTGCAAAAATATTTTTAGGTGACTCTGGGTCAATCCCTTGTGGATATATTGCAGGTTTTGTATTGATCGAATCTTTGTTAAAACAAGAGCCTCTATTTTCAATATTGATTATTCTTTTGTATTTCATTTTGGATTCAACAATAACCCTATTTATTCGACTTATAAAAAATAGAAATTTATTTATTGCTCATAGTGATCATTTTTATCAAAGAATGATAAGAAAAGGATACTCTCACAAATATGTCTTGAAAAAAGTTTTATTACTTTTTATATTTCTAATCTTTATTTCTCTTGTTTCTCTCAAATACCATTTAGTTTCTTTTTTAATAGCATTATTTATTACAATTTTATCTTTAATATATTTTTCAGCTAGATCTAAAAATGAATAAAAAGATTTTTATAACTATATTTCATGATTTTTTGATTTTTTGTTTATCTTTTTTTATAGCTCTTCTTTTAAGATTAGATTTGAACCTGTCTATAATCTTAATGAATTCTCTTTGGAGTTTTTGTCTTTTGTATGCTGCTACAAATATTTTTTTATTACACTATTTTGGATTATATCATGGAATTTGGAGATATGCATCAATGCATGAAATTGTGTCAATTTTCAAAAGCATCACTATCTCTACATTAATCATTATTTTATCTTTTTTTTTGATTTTTAGATTAGAAAATATTCCCCGTTCATTTCCTGTGTTACTTTTTATTGTTTCTCTTTTTGGTGTTACGGGACCAAGAATTTTTTATAGATTCTTAAAAGATAAGATTACAAAGGATATTATCAAGCGAATACCAGTTTTAGTTGTCGGAGATAGCAATTCCTCTGAGAGCTTTATTAGGCTAACAAAAAATCAAAAGAACTCCCCTTATAGTGTAATTGGTATCATTGGTGATAAACTATCAAGTATTGGACGAAGAATACATAATGTTCCAATTTTAGCCTCGATAGCTGATATTGATTTATTTGATAAAGATTTACGAAAAAAAAAACTTGTTCCACAAAAAATAATAATTACAGATCAATCGATTAAACCTGAGTCAGTTGAAAAATTATATGTATTTGCAAAAAAAAACGGTTTAGCACTAGGGGTACTCCCTAAACTTTCAAATATTAATTCTAAGGATAAGTTTGTTACCAACCCAATTGCAATTGAAGATGTACTTGGTAGGAAGCAGAAAGTACATAATCCGAAATTACTAAAAGATATATCCAATAAAGTTATAATAGTAACAGGCGCAGGAGGTAGCATTGGAAGTGAAATATGTAGACAAATTAGTTTATTGAAACCTAAAAAGTTAATTCTAATAGAAGAGAATGAATTTGCATTATACAAAGTAATTCAAAATCTAAAGGGAAACCTCTCACCAATCCTAGCTGATATAAGAGACTTTGAAAAAATTAATTCTATAATTAAAAGTTTTAAACCTGATGTTGTTTTTCACGCGGCTGCTCTAAAACATATTACTTTCGTTGAAGAAGATCCAATGGAAGCTCTTAAAACAAATTTTCTTGCTACTTTTAAACTTTGTGAAATTTGTAAATCTCTCAATGTTCCTAAATTTGTTTTTATTTCTACTGATAAAGCTGTATACCCCTCAAATATTATGGGAGCATCAAAAAGACTTTGTGAAAAATATATACAGAATTTTTCTTTATCATCCAATTCAACTAAATTTATAATTGTGAGATTTGGAAATGTTCTTGGTTCTACTGGATCAGTTGTACCACTTTTTCAAGAACAGATAAAACAAGGGGGCCCAATTACTATTACTGACCCAAAAGTTACTCGTTATTTTATGACTATTAGGGAAGCGGTAGAACTAGTGCTAATATCATCTCAATTAAAAACAAAAAAAAATGGAGAAATATTTATTCTTGAAATGGGAAAGCCAATCTTTATTAAAGATTTAGCTAAAAGCATGATTAATCTTCTTGGACAAAAAGAGAATGAAATAAAAATTACTTATACTGGCCTTAGGAAAGGTGAGAAACTGTCTGAACAACTTTTTTTTAATGAGGAAAAAATTACAAAAACAAATGTTGAAGGTATAATGTCTACCACCGATAAAATTTACAATGTAGACACATCAGACTACAATAGTTTAATATCATACATTCAAAAAAATGAATCTAAGAGAGCTATTGATAAATTTAAAAAAATGCTTCCTGAATACAAAGTAGATGTCAAAAATTAAAATAAGTAAAGCTATTGTTTCGGTGTCTGATAAAGCTTTGTTGGAACAAATTGGAAAGTATTTTTTAAAATTTGATATTACTGTTCTATCTACTGGAGGTACATATAATTTTTTAAAAAAGAAGTTTTCCAAGTTAAAGCTTTTAGAAATAGCTTCTTTTACAAGTTTTAAAGAAATTCTTGACGGGAGAGTAAAAACTCTGCATCCACTCGTTCATGCGGGGATTCTTGCTAAGAAAGATAATCCTTCTCACCTAAAACAATTAAAAAAGCTAAAGATTACGTCTATTGATCTTGTTGTTGTCAATCTTTATCCTTTTGAAAAAATTTCTAATAATAGAGATGCAATTAAATCTGAATGTATTGAAAACATAGATATTGGTGGACCATCAATGATCAGAGGTGCTGCAAAAAATTATGAAAGCACTGCTGTTCTTACCTCACCTGAACAATATAAAACCTTTATTGAAGAAGCTGAGCTGAACAACAACTATATAAGTCTAAACACACGAAAAGAGTTAGCTAGGTTCGCCTTTTGTCAAACTGCTTACTATGACAGCTTAATTGCTAACTGGTTTTTACAAGAAGATGAACTCTTGGGCATTACTCACTCTTCCATTCCGTTAAAAAGAGAAAAAATATTAAGATATGGAGAAAACCCGCACCAAAAAGCGTCTTTATTTTCGTTTGGAAAAAATAAAATTAAAAAAATCTCAGGAAAAGAATTATCCTATAATAATATTTATGACCTAGAAATAGCTATGGAATTAGCTGAGCAATTTAACGTTTCATCTTGTGTTATTCTTAAACATGGTAATCCATGTGGAGTGTCATTGAATAACAATCAAGCATTAGCTTATAAAAATGCACTTCAATGCGATCCAATAAGCGCCTTTGGAGGAATTATTGCCTTTAACAAACCTTTATCGAAATCTGCAGCTAAAGAAATTCTTAAATTGTTTACAGAAGTTGTTGTTGCACCCAGTTTTGACGATGAGGCGTTAAAGCTTTTGACTCATAAAAAAAATTTGATACTTATAAAGTATTCATCTACTAAGGAAAAAAAAAAGCTTTCGCTTAAATCCACAAGAAACTTCTTGCTTGTTCAAGAAAAAGATCAATTACAATTATCAAGAGATGATATTTTCATTAAGACAAAAGAAAAAGTTGGTAAAAAATACCTTGAAGATATGATTTTTGGTTTTGTTGTTGCTAAATATATTAATTCGAATGCAATAGTGTTGACTAAGAATCTTACTACATTAGGAATTGGTGTTGGACAAACTAATAGGCTTGCATCTGCAAGGCAGGCTTTAGAGCAAATGAAAAAAAATTTTCCAAAAACTAAGGCTATATTAGCCTCAGATGGGTTTTTTCCTTTTCCAGATATTGTTAAATTATGTTCAAAAAACAATGTTTCTGGGATTATTCAACCAGGTGGTTCACTCAATGATGAGAAAGTCATACAGGAGGCAGAAAAAAATAATATACCAATGGTCTTCACTGGGACTAGACATTTCAAACACTAATTTTTTTAAAAGGAATTAATGAACACAAAAAAAACATAGGAATAACCAAAAGTCCATACCGAATATTACCGCTATAATCTATTATTAGACCTACTAAAAAAGGTCCAAGAATAGCACAAATATTTCCAAACATTGCAAAACTACAAAATGCTGAGAGCTGATCACCAGATCTTATTTTTTTTACTATTACACTTCTACTACTCGCTTGTATGGGGCCTATAAAAAATCCAATTAATAAAGCTAGTAGCCAAAAAATTTCATATTTTTTTGTAAAATATAAAAATATTGTTGATAGAAAAAGACCTAAGATACAGACTAAAACTGTTTTTTCTGAACCGATTTTATCCTCATATCTTCCTAGAATTAAACATCCAATAATTCCCGATAAATTAATAAATACTCCAAGAAAAAGAATTTGGGACTCTGAAAATTCAAATAGGAAAGAAGCAAACATACTCGCAAAAGCAAAAATACTTATTACAGCATTATTAAAAAAAAAATAGCTAACTAAGAAAGGTGTGATTTTACTTTCTCGAACAGCTTTTAAAAAATCAACAATATTCGGAATTACAAATTTTTCATTTATAAAATTTTTAATGTGCGAATATCCAAAAATTATTGTCCACAAAGCCACGAAAGGACCAATTAATAAAAATACGGATACATCAAAAAGCTTGTAATCATTAGATTTAGTAAGTTCTAGTAAAAGAAAAATTATGGCTAATGAACATAATCCACCAAAGTAGCCAGATGCCCAACCAAGATTTGAGATTTGTCCCTCCTTATTTTTTAGTGCTATTTTATGAAGACTAAGGTTGTAGAAAAGATTAATCACCTCAAAACTAATGAGAGAAACCATTATAACTAAAAGAGGATAAAACTCATTAGAACTTTCGTCAAAAAAATATAAAGATGCAGTTGATACGATTAGAATTAAAAAAAACCAGCCAAAAAATCTTGTTTTCAAATTTCCAAAAAAGTTTTTTCCCTGAACCAAAATTATAGAAAAAAGTAAAAAACTCAAAATACTAGCTATCGATATTGAAAAACCCCAGTTACTTGTTCCAATCTCTGGAGAAACTGCAATTCTCTTCGCGTAAAAGGCTCCATAAAAAAAAGTAAGAACTAAAGTAGGATAACAAGAAATTCCAAAATCAAAATAACACCATCCTCTTATCTTCTTGTTTTTGAGATACTCAATCATTATTATTATGTAAAGCAAAAAAATATCAGTTGAGCAATTGAATATTAAATTAATTAAGCTTTAATCTAATATTAAAAAAATACT
>NZGH01000002.1 GCA_002690875.1 Rickettsiales bacterium | reverse complement strand
TTAGGACGGAAATCGATACCTTGAACATTTCTGTGTCCATAAGTGTACATACGCTTATCGAAACCTTTAGGCGGTTTGTTTCCAGGGTGTGCTTTTCCGTCAGTATCGATTCTAAGAACATTACCTCCTAGAAGAGTTGGATGCTGAGGAATATTACCTTTGTGACGATCGCCTGTAGTTGCCCATAAGTAACCTTCAGGACCAAATCTTAGTCTGTTACCATTATGTGCACCTGGACCACCGAACGGGTGATCTGATTCGAACGGCTTATATTGAATATCAGTTACGATATCTGTTCTGTTAGAGACACTCTTCATGTCTTTACTAACTTCAAATCTCATAATGATGTTACCATTACATACATCGAAGTTGTCTTTACAACCTGAACCACGGTGTGCGGTTGAAGCTGAAGCAACATATATTCTACGATTTTTTTTGAAGTTAGGGTCAACTGCAATACCTAGCATTCCGGCTTGACCTTCACAAAAAAGATCATCACCAGCACTATTGTATCCAGAAGTACCTTTCATGCCATATAATTTATTTACGGCACCAGATTTAGTCTTTACAGAAAAACCTTTACATTTTTCAGTGAAAAACATATCGCCTTTTTTTGTAAATGCCATATCCCATGGATTTTCTAGCCCATTAAGAATAGACATTGCACTGATCTTGGGAGTTCCCATAGTATCAGCTTGACCATTAAAGGCCAGCAAAGAAGCGGCTGAAAAAATTGCCGCTGATAGTAGTTTAGATTTTTTAAACATTAAAAATATCCTCCACTTAATGTTAATATTATTTTTTACCAGCTGGATCACTTGCTAAGTAAGCAGCTAGATTGTCAATCTCTAAATCGGTTAATGGCTTAGCCATCATAATCATTAAGTCTGAATTAGGTCCAACTTTAGTCCCCGCCCTGTAAGTTTTAAGTCTTTCAGTTAGATAGGGAACCTCTTTGCCAGAAATTCTCGGATAGCTCGCTAGTCCCATTCCCCCAGGACCATGGCAATTACCACAATTCTGAGCATATCTTGCTTTTCCTGCTTCTGGGTCACCACTAATAGCTTTGTTGGAAACAAAGAAGAAGGATAAAAATAAAGCAATATAAATATGTTTCATAAAACAGCAAACCTATACTTAATCACTAATAACCAAGCGTTAAAGATTGATTTAGTATAAATCTAATAGAGTTTACCTCAAATTTCAACATATCTTTTGAAATTAAATTTAAATTTTTTTAGCTACTGCGTTTAATTTCTGTCTTAATCCTGAGTGCAACGTATATGTTACATTATAACGCTGTAAAATTATAAAATACTCACCAAATTAGCTTTGATTTATGAATTAAATACATTATCAGTTAAAATATAAATTTAAAAATTGTAAAAATAGATATGTTGTTGAGATTTATAATAATTGGAACTTTTATTTCACTAATAATTTTAATGATGTAGCGTTTATTTTAAATTTTAAAATACAAAAAATTATTTAGTAGATTTATTTTAAAACCAAAAATTTAAACTGAGTTATCATTAGGTGATGATGGAAGTTCTTTTTGCCATTCAAACTCTTTTATATACTTTTCCACTTCTTGAAATATGTTTTGCATTGTATTAAAACCGTCACCAATAAACCCCGCAAACTGAAAGATAGGAACCAAAAAAATAATAATGGTATAAATTATAATTACACCAATAAGAATAAATATGAGTTTGAACATATTCCTTTCTAACCATTTAAATATTTTTAGAAAGTCTTTCATATAGTTTAACCAAATGATTAGTATTTTTTAACATATAAACTTTCTAGGCCGAAACATTTATAAAAACGCCTACTCCATTATTTTCTAGTTTTTTAATATTTGTATCTGCTAGTTAATAAGACTTATTTACAGTTGGCTTTTCACTTATAGTTTACTACTCACTAATAGTAAACCGTAGTAAACTTTTAACAGGTTTAAGAGCTCCATGTAAGTCATTGGTTTTATGGTAGCGGAGGAGGGACTTGAACCCCCGACACGCGGATTATGATTCCGCTGCTCTAACCACCTGAGCTACTCCGCCACTTGATAAGAGATTTTTTAATTAATCGAATATTGCCCAAATAACAAATAGTTTCAAGTATATAGTAAATAATTTTTTATTTTATTGATAACCATTAAAAATTTATAAATAATCATATTACTTTAGAATGTCTTAATTATAAAATTTACATAAAATTACAATAATGGAGAAAAATTGAGTTTTTTAATTTCAAATTTTTTAAAAGTCAGAAAGAAAACAACTGAATTAGTGTCAAAACTTGAACCTGAGGATATGATTGTACAATCGAATGATTTTGTAAGTCCAATTAAATGGCATTTAGGTCATACAACTTGGTTTTTTGAAAACTTTATACTTCAGAAAAGTAAAGACTATAAAAAATTTGATAAGTCCTTTAATTATATTTTCAATTCATACTATAATGGTGTAGGAACATATAACCCAAAAGAAAAAAGAGGAACAATTAATAGACCATTACTGAAGCATGTTATTAAATACCGTAAACATGTTGACCAAAACATTACTGATTTACTGGATAAAAAAAACCTTACACCGAAATTTAAATTTTTGATTGAACTTGGAATTAATCATGAACAACAACACCAAGAACTAATTCTTATGGATGTGCTTAATAATTTTTTCAATAATCCCCTTAAACCTGAATATCTTAAACCTAAAAAAAATAAAAGAAAAAATCACAAACATATCTTATGGAAAAATAAGACAAAAACTTTATTTAATTTTGGGGTTACTGATAATTCATTTCATTATGATAACGAATCACCCACAAATTCAGTCGAAATTTGTCCTTTCGAACTTAATATAGACTTCGTATCAAATAATGAATGGTTAGAGTTTATAAATAACGATGGGTATAACAGACCTGAATTGTGGTTATCTGATGGATGGAACTTCATAAAAAAATATGATGTTAAAAAACCCTTATATTGGCTTGATAATAAGTTTAAGTTTTCTTTTTTTGGAGTAGAGAGAATTGATGGGTCCGAACCAGTTTCACATATAAGTTTTTATGAAGCAGATGCCTTCAGTCGGTTTAAAAAAAAACGATTACCAACTGAATTTGAAATTGAATATTTTTTAACTCAGAATAAAAAAAAAGGGAATCTATTAGAAAATGCAAATTTCAAAGAAATCTCAATTAATAATGAAAATGCCACGGAAAATTCTTACGGTAACTTATGGTGTTGGACAAGTAGTAATTACCTACCTTACGCTGGTTATAAACCTTTCAGTGAAAAATTATCTGAATACAACCAAAAATTCATGTGTAATCAATTTGTTTTAAAAGGTGGTTCATACGCAACTCCAAAAAATCATATTCGATCGACCTATAGAAATTTTTATTATCCATCTGACAGGTGGCAATTTTCAGGACTAAGATTAGCTGGTGATTTAAAATGATAGAAAATTTAGATATATATAATTTTAAAGATAATGATCAAGAAGACGATAGCGAAATAATTTCTGATTTAAAAAACTCCGAACAAAAGAAAATTAATTCCAAATACTTTTATGATGAAAAAGGCTCCAAATTATTCGATATGATTTCAGAACTTAAAGAGTATTATCCAACAAGAACAGAAATTGAAATTATTGAAAGTCAAAAATATTCTTTTAAAAATAGCCTGCCATCGAATGCTTCAATAATTGAGTTTGGAAGTGGCTCAAACAAAAAAATTAAAAAGCTCTTGAATGCACTAAACAATCCCAAAGAGTATATTCCAATTGATATTAGTTATAATTTTTTAATAGTAAACGCAAAAGAAATAGCAAAACAATTTCCGAGTCTAAACGTAAAAGCAATTTGCGCAGATTTACACCAATTAGAATCTATTAATAAGGTCATCAAAGATAATTCAAAAAAAATTGGTTTTTTTCCAGGTTCAACTATCGGCAATTTTTCTGAAATTGATGCACGCAAATTATTAATGGGTTTTAAAAAGATTCTTGGTAAAAATAGTTTTCTAATTATTGGTGTTGATCTTAGAAAAGATAAATTAATTATGGAAAGAGCATATAATGATTCCAAAGGTATTACTGCTAAATTTAATAAAAATATATTAATTGGAATAAATAAAAAAATCGGCAGTAAATTTAATATTAATAATTTTGATCATAAGGCATATTTTAACGAAAAAAAAAAAAGAATTGAGATGCACTTAATTAGTAGACAAAACCAAAATATATCTTTAAAAAATTATGACTTAAAAATACTCAAAGGAGAGTCCATTCATACTGAAAATTCTCATAAATATTCTGCCGAAGAGTTTGAAAGATTAGTGATATCATCTGGCTATAAAAAGATTGATTTTTTAACGGATCAAAAAAATTATTTTGGTATTTTTTTCTTAAAGGTATTAGATAATTGAATTTTATAAATTTTAATAATGCAGGTGCAAGTCTTTTAGATCCGTCAACTACAAATGATATCTCTAAATATCTGAAACTTGAGACGGAAATATCTGGATATTATGTAGAGCAATCGAAAAAAAATGTTTTAGATAGATTCTATTTAAATGCTTCAAAACTTTTAAATTGCAAACCTGAAGAAATTTCTTTTGTACAAAGCACAACATATGGATGGAATTTATTTATCAATTCGTTAACTATTAAAAAAAATTCAAATATAGTCATCTTTGACAATGAATATGGAAGTAATTATATCAGTCTTATTAACAACAATCTTAATGTAAGAGTAAGTAAATTAAAAGAAAATGGAGAGATTTCCTTTGAAGACTTAAAAAAAAAAATTGATAAACATACAGTTTTAGTTGCTGTATGTCACATTGCCTCACAATGCGGAAATATAGTTGACATAGAAAAACTTGGAAAATTTATAAAAAAAATTGATTCAAAGATTATTTTCTTAATTGATGCATGTCAATCAGCTGGACATTTAAAATTAAATGTAAAAAAAAATATGTGTGATGCCCTCGTATGTTCTGGTAGAAAATATTTGCGAGGACCAAGAGGAACGGGTCTAATTTTTATAAAAGATTCTATTCAAAAAAAAATTATTCCAAAAATAATTGATACATCGAAATCAAAAGTAATTGGAAAAAATCTTTCAGTGATAAATAATCAAAATATATTTGAGACGTTTGAATATTCACCTTCATTAAAAATTGGACTTTCAAAAGCTATAGAAAAATTTAATAAACTTGGTCATAAAAAAATAGAGTTAATTATAAAAAATTTAAGTAAATATTTTAGAAAAAAAGTATTATCAAACCCCTTTATAACAGTTTATGAAAATGAAAAATTAATATCAGGTATTAATACTTTCTCAATTAAAGGCAAAAAGTCTTATGATGTTTTTTCTTTTTTAAAAAAAAAAAAAATAATAACATCTATTTCAACTTTTCAAACTTCAACTCATTATTTTAAAAAAAAAAAATTAGATGATATCGTAAGAGTCTCATTTCATTACTTTAATAAAAAAAAGGAAGTAGACTATTTAGTTTCATGTATAAATAATTTTACAAGAAAAATTAAATAATTTTCTCGCCTGAATATATCCAGCCGCCACCTATCATTTTTTTTTTATTATTATAAAAAACACAAGCCTGTCCTGGAGCTATCCCAAACTCTGGCTTTTTTAACTCAACTGTTGCTGTTTTACATTTATCTGAAATCTTTTTTATACATGCTGAGATTAAAGTTTTTCTTGATCTTACTTTTACGTAAGCATCAAAACTTTCTTTTGGAATATTTTGAGAAAGAAAGTTAACCTCTTTAATATGAATAAAATATTTTGCTAACTTTTCTTTGTAACCAACTATAATTTTATTATTTTTTTTATCAATATCAATAACATACAAGGGTTTATTTTCTGTCAAACCCTTTATATTACCAATTCCAATTCCTTTCCTTTGACCAATAGTGTAATTAGCAATCCCGTTGTGCTCTCCAATAACTAAACCATCTGTAGTTTCAATCAAACCTTTTTCAATTCTAATGTGATCATTTTTTAACAAAAACTTTTTATAATCACCGTTAGGAATAAAGCAAATGTCTTGACTGTCCTTTTTATCTTCAACGCCAAGTTTATAAAGTTTTGCGATTTCACGAATTTCTGATTTTTTAAAATTTCCTAGGGGAAATCTTAAAATCTTTAGTTGTTCTTGAGTTGTTGCAAAGAGAAAGTAGCTTTGATCTTTTCTATTATCGTCTGCACAAAATAAATGAATTCCATTTTTATCTTCTATCCTTTTTATGTAATGTCCTGTTGCAAGATGTTTGCATTGCAAAGATTCTGTAAAGTTAATTAAATCTACAAATTTGACTGTTTGGTTACACCTAATGCAAGGAATTGGGGTCTCACCTTTTTTGTAGCTATTAACAAAATCATCAATTACAGTACTTTTAAATCGCTCTTCAAGGTTAATGATATAGTGTTTGATTCCAAGTTTTTTTGAAACGTTTCGAGCATCAGCAATATCCAAACCAGAACAGCAGGTTTTAGTCTTATTTGAAATTTTTGAGCTATGAAGCTTCATTGTAACACCAACAACATCATATCCAGCATTTTTTAATATAGCAGCAGTTACTGACGAATCGACACCCCCAGACATAGCAACAACTATTCTTGAACCAGGCTCTGGTAAATTATTATCTTTTATAATTTCTTCAAAATTCAGGTGCATTAGTCTCTTTCATCAATCCAAGCCATCTGAATAGATTCTAAAATCTTTTCATTAGAAGAATTAGGGTTATCATCGAAATCTTCAAGTGAAATAACCCATTTGTGAAGATCTGTGAATCGAAGGTTCAAATTATCAGCATCAGGATAAGAATCTTCAAGTAAAATTGCAATCTCTCTCGAGTCAGTCCACTTTAAACCCATATTATACACTCATATTTCTTGTACCACTTGGGAGTTTAACTTTCATTCCATCTAAACTCTCATTAATAATTATTTGACACCCTAACCTTGATGTATGTGTGAGACCCCATGCTAAATCGAGCATATCCTCCTCTTCCTCTGATGGTTCAGACAGTTTTTCAAAAAATTCTTTTTCAACAATTATATGACAGGTAGAACAAGCTAAAGAACCTTCACAAGCACCTTCTAAAGAAATCCCATTATTATGGGCTACTTCAAGAAGGGACAAACCATTCTGTGCATCAACTGTGATTTCCTTTCCATCAGGTTCAATAAATATAATTTTCGTCATGATTCATCCAATGTGTCAATTTCTTTTCCAACAAAATTAGAGAAATTACTATCAATAATTTTTTGTGCAAAATTCTTAGTTTTATCATTAAGGTTGTCAATCAAATTGTTGATTTTATCCTTATTATCACTCTTTAATTCTATTTTCATTAATTTTAAAATATTGTTTATCTCTTTTGATTCTTTTGATGTACATAACTCTTTCATCATTGGTTTAACATTATTAATTTCATTTATTAATTTTGTAGCTTTAATTTTAGTTTCAATCAATAACCTTAGGTCAATATCTTTTTTTGCATTATGTATACTAGATGAAACCAACTCTCTCATTTCTTGAATAGATAGTTGGTCATTAGTTTTAACAACAAGATTATTTTCTTTTCCTGAAGACTCATCAATAGCTGAAACAAATAAAATTCCATCCACATCTAAAGAAAATCTAACCTTTATCCTTGTAATTCCAGCAGGCTTTGGTTCTAATCCAGATAATACAAATTCATCAAGTGTATTATTAGCTGAAGTAACTTCTCTTTCACCTTGCAAAATTTTAATTTTAATGGAAGTCTGTCCATTTTCGTTGGTTGTAAAAATCTGTTCTCTTATTGCAGGTATAGGAGAATTTCTAGGAATAATTTTTTCCATCAATCCACCCATAGTTTCAATACCCAAGGATAAAGGTGTGACGTCTAAAAGAAGATTCTTTGAACCATTCAATAGTTCATAACCATGCATTGCTGCTCCACAAGAAACAACTAAATCGGGGTCTAACTCTGAAAAAACTTTTATATTAAATTTTTGAATTAATTTTTTTTTTATAATTTCAAGTCTGGTAGATCCTCCTACTAAAATAAAACCATCAACAGATTTAAGGCTTGTATCACATTCATTAAGTAAGTCCTCCACAATGATAATTGTTTTATTTATTAACTCTTCAACTGATTGATTTAAAAGATTTATGTCAATAGTAACTTTTTTTTCTTCTTTTCCTATTTTTACAAACTCCGAAATGCTTTTTTGTTTTAAAAGATTTTCTTTAATTGATTGGCATTTTTTTATAAAGCCAACTTTCAGATCGTCACTGACTTCATTTAAATTTACTGAAAAATATTTTTTTAATATACTTTTTGCAAAAAGTATATCAAAGTCATCTCCTCCAAGTCTCGCGTCCCCTCCGGTTCCAACTACTCTAAAGACTCCTTCCTTAAGTTCTAAAAGTGAGACATCAAATGTTCCTCCCCCTAAATCATAAACTAAAAAAAGACCTCTTTTTTTTTCTTCCAAACCATATGCAAAAGCTGCCGCAGTGGGTTCATTTATTAATCTTCTAACATTAAACCCAGCTGAAAAAGCAGCTCTCATAATTCCTGAACGTGCTTTTTCATCAAAATAAGCAGGAACTGTTAGTACACAGTCATCAATATTTTGTTTTAAAAAATTTTGAGAAAGATTCTTTATATATGAAAAAATTTCCTTTGAAATATCAACAGCGGTTTTTTTTTTTGAACCTTGATTAATTATAGTTTGATCTGGATTATCTGTAAAAAATCTTTTTACTGAGAAGATTATATCTGAAATAGATTTGTTTTTAATTTGGTTTCCAATTAAAACTTTTTGGTTTTCAAAAAAAACTACCGAAGGAATTAATTTTTTTTTTGAATCCTCAATATAAATTATTTTATTATTTATTCTTATCGAACAAACAGAATTTGTGGTTCCAAAGTCAATACCTAAACATAATGCCTCTGATGACTTCTTGCTATTTGGTTCATTTATATTTACTAAATTCATGATGCTTTTACTTTAAGTTTCCGTTAATCTTTTTTAGGTAAGAGAGTTTTATACATGATTTATGAACATCTTTATATTTTTTTTCATTGAAAAATTGAGAAACCTTTTTAATTTCATTTTCAATTTTTTCTTTAAGTTGAGATTTTATTTTTTTCTTTTCACTGTCGCTTTCAACTGACATTGACATATTTTGTAACTCCATGATTTCTTCTAATACTGTAATATCTTGAAAAGATTCATTTTCGCTAATTTGATAACCAAAATATTCTAGTAAAACTTTGATCCTACCAATATCATCACTTAAAACCTTAAATGAATTATTTATACAGGAAGTATGAATATTGGAAAAGTTTTTTTCTTCCTGAGATGCGTTTATGAACTTATCAGGGTGAAGAAGCGTTTGAAGTTTAAGGTATCTTTCCTCAAGATATTTTTTGTCGATCTCAAATTTTTTTTCAATTGAAAAGGTATCAAAGGGGTTTGAATCAAATGGTTCTTGGAGAGCCCCACAAGCATTGCAAAAAAAATCCTTATAGTCTATTTTTTTATCACAACTCCAACAATTTTTTGATGACGTCATTGCTATGACTAAACGTGAAAAGATTCACCACAGCCACACCTACCCTTTTCATTAGGGTTTACAAATTTAAAACCTGACTCAAGTTCGCTTTCCACATAATCCATTTCAGTGCCAATAAGAAATAAGGAGGATTTAGGATCTACAAAAATCTTTATGTTTTCAAACTCAAAAACCTCGTCATTTAAATCCACTTTATCAACATACTCAAGAGTGTAAGATAAACCAGAGCAACCCTTAGTATTAATGCCCAATTTAATCCCATGTGGAATGTCTGACCTTGAAGTCATCATTTTTTTAATTTGATTAACAGCACTGTGGGTTACAGTAATCATTTTTTATTTTTGACTTTATAATCAGCAACAGCCGCCTTAATTGCATCCTCTGCTAAAACCGAGCAATGAATTTTTACGGGTGGTAAAGCAAGATGATTTGCAATTTCTGTATTTTTAATTTCTGACGCTTGATCTATATTTTTTCCTTTAACCCACTCTGTAATCAGAGAACTTGATGCTATTGCAGAACCACATCCAAAAGTTTTAAATTTTGCATCCTCAATAACACCTGACTCATTTACTTTAATTTGAAGCTTCATCACATCGCCGCAAGCTGGAGCTCCAACTAAGCCCGTTCCCACTTCTTTGGCTTCTTTATCCATAGATCCAACGTTTCTGGGGTTCTCATAATGATCGATTAATTTTTTACTATATGCCATGACTTTTCCTTTCTAAAGTTTATTAATGACTTGCCCATTTAATTTTACTTAAGTCAACGCCTTCTTGTGCCATCTCCCACAATGGACTGAGTGACCTAAGTCTCTTGACTTCACTCACAATCTGTTTGACAGCAGAATCTACATCTTTTTCCGTTGTAAATCTCCCAAGACCGATTCTCAAACTTGTATGAGCAAGCTCTTCCTCAACACCTAAAGCTTTAAGTACATAGGATGGCTCCAAAGAAGCTGATGTGCAGGCAGAACCAGACGAAACCGCCAGATTTTTTATACCCATCATGAGTGACTCACCTTCTATGTAAGCAAAGCTTAAGTTTAAATTACCAGGAACTCTATGAATATCTGAACCATTAAGATAAATGTCAGAACAAGAATTTCTAATTCCATCAAGTAGTCTGTCTTTTAATTTTGCAATTTTTTCGTTCTCTTTTTTCATTTCTTTAGAGTAGATGTTGCATGCCTCACCCAAGCCTACACATAAAGCTGGTGATAAAGTTCCAGATCTCATTCCTCTTTCTTGTCCTCCCCCACTCATGATGGCTGAAATTCTGACTCTTGGTTTTCTTCTAATATATAAAGCTCCAACACCCTTTGGTGCGTAAATCTTGTGGCCAGAAATGCTCATTAAATCTAAATTCATTGCCTCTACGTCTAATTCTATCTTACCAATGGCTTGAGCACAATCAGAGTGAAAAAAAACTCCATTATCTCTGCAAATCTTTCCAATTTCTTTTAGAGGTTGAATCACACCAATTTCATTATGAACCCCCATAATTGAAACTAAAAGGGTTTTTTCAGTGATATGACTTTCAAGTTCATTGAGATCAATTAAACCATCTGATTTGACTGGAAGATAAGTAATGTCAAAATCTTTTTTTTCAGCTAAGTATCTACAAGATTCCAAGACACACTTATGTTCAGTAACGCATGAGATAATATGATTCTTTTTATCTCCATAAAACTCTGCAAGACCTTTAATTGCCAAATTATTTGATTCTGTGGCACCAGAAGTAAATATGATTTCTTTGGGGTTAGCACCTATTATTTTTGCTACGTTTTCTCTGGCCATTTCAACAGCTTCTTCGGCAAACCATCCGTATGAATGGTTTCTAGAATGTGGATTGCCATAGATGTCAGAGAAATATGGCAACATCTTATCAAGTACTCTAGGGTCTACAGGTGTTGTGGCTTGATAATCAAAATATATATTATTAATTTTCTTCATAGTATTATATTTATTGTTTAATTTCTAATATTCAATTTATATATGGATTCTATTTCATAATAAACTAAATTACCTTAAATAATCTCCTTCATCAAATCTATTATCACCGTGTTCAATGTTTAATATTGACTCATAGCTGTTTTTTCTTACATCATTTATTGATACAGAACTTAAAAAAAATAAGATGTGATTTGATAGTTTATTCCAAAGATTATGAGTTAAACACTTGGTTTTTCTTTTGTTTGGAATACAACCATAATCGACACCATTGCATCTCATAATTTTTAAGTCTTCATCAATGGCTTTTATTACATCATAAATTTTTATAAAATCAGGGTTTTTCGCGAATATATAACCACCAGACGGTCCTCTGACACTTTTGACTATACCACTTTTTTTTAAAGAAATAAAAATTTGTTCTAAAAAGGGTAAGGATATGTTCTGTCTATTTGATATTTCTGATAAGCTTACTGGCTTATTACCAACTGAGTTAATTGCAATGTCTACCAATGACATTACTGCAAACCTTCCTTTTGATGTTAACTTCATATCTTAATCTCTCATTTGTTCTTAATTTTTTTTATTTTTTTATTAGTTTGTAATTTTTGACTATTAAAGGAAATATCACTTATTTTTGTTTCAATTGTTTTAATTTTTTCATTAAGTAGATGTATTTCGTTAAACATCGCTAATATACTTTTTTTATTTGGATCATCAATTTTTCCTACACTTACACCATAAGCTTCAAATGACTCTTTTTGTTGTTCAGATTCAACTTTTCTGGCAGGTATCCCTACAAAAGTATGATTTTCTGGAACATTTTTTAAAACTACAGCATTAGTACCAATCCTCGAGTTATGACCAATTAATATTGGTCCTAATATTTGGGCACCTGAACCGATTATAACATTATCTCCTATTGTGGGATGTCTTTTAACATTTCTTTGTGAATCAGAATTCACAGATGGTGATAATCCGCCTAAAGTCGCTTGTTGATATATGGTAACGTTTCTTCCAATTACCGAAGTTTCTCCTATAACCAAGCCTGAACCATGGTCAATAAAAAAACCTTCGTCAATATCAGCAGCCGGGTGTATTTCAATTGATGTAAAAATCCTTGAAATATTGGCAGTAAACCTAGATAAAAGTTTTAATCTTATTTTCCATAAAAAATGACAAATTCTATGAAAAAAGATTGCATGAAAACCAGAGTAGGTAAGAATTATTTCTAAGTAGGATCTCGCTGCAGGGTCTCTTTTTTTTGCTGCACATAAGTCTGATTTAATAAGTTTAAAAATATTTTTTGACATTTTTTTAAAATTATAATATAAAAACCAATATATAATATATCCTACTAAATTAGTCAAGTATAAATGCCATCAATTTTATTAAATGGTCCATCCGGTCGTCTTGAGGGACATTACACCCATAACACAAAACCTCAATCACCAACAGCCTTAATTTTGCATGCTCATCCTGGACATGGTGGTAACATGAATAATCCTTTATCACTTAAATTACATAAATTATTCTCTGATGTAGGGTTTTCGACTCTAAGATTTAACTTCAGAGGTGTAGGAAAATCTGATGGAGAGCATGATGGAAGTGAAGGAGAACTTGCAGATTCAGCTATTGCACTTGATTGGCTTCAAAATCAAAATCAAGATTCACAAGAATATTGGATTTGTGGTATTTCTTTTGGTGCATGGGTTGGAATGCAATTATTAATGAGAAGACCTGAAATTTTAAAATTTGTTCTGGTAAGTCCTCCAGTTGGAAAATATGATTTTAACTTTTTAGCTCCCTGTCCGGCATCTGGTGTTGTAATAAACGCTGATAAAGATCCTTTAGTAGAAGTCAATTTAATAAAAGATGTTGTAAAAAGATTAAATCAGCAAAAAACAATTGATGTTAAGCAAGAAGTCATTAAATCATCAGATCATTTTTTTAACAACAACGAAAATAAAGTAATAGAGAAAGTTAAAAAATATTGTGAGTCTCCATAAATCTATGAATTGAAGATACTCCCACAAACATTTTTCTTCAAACACCCAGTAGTGTTAGGGAAAGCAGATGGAAGCTTTTTAAAAGTTCTAATAGAAATATAAGCAAAAGCTGCGGACTCTATAAATGAGGAATCAAAACCTAGTTCATCAGAGGCAAATAATTGGTCGTCAAATAATAAACTTTTTATATCGGACATTAACAACGAGTTGTTAACGCCTCCTCCTGAAAAAACCCAGGAATCTATTTTAAATTTTATTGACAGCTTGATCATTGAAATAAGTTTAGCTGAAAAAAAAGTTAAAGTTCTAAGTAAATCATAGGGCGAATGCTCTTTATAATTTTTAGAATCAATAAACTTAAAATTTTGAGTATCAAATGATTTAGGAAATTTTTCAGAAAAAATTTGGTTTTTTAACCATGAATTTATTAATTCAAATTTAATTTTTCCTTTTTTTGCGATATTTCCGTTCAAATCATAACTTTTATAAAAGTTTTTATAACAAAAAGTATCAATGAGAATATTACCCGGCCCAATATCGGAAGCAAAAAGTGAATTTTTTTTCCCATTTAGAAATGTGAAGTTTGATATTCCCCCAATATTAACAACAACTATATTTTTTTTTTTTTGTTGCAAAAATTGCTTTATGAAAAATTGGTACAAGCGGTGCTCCTTCTCCACCAAAAAAAATATCTTTATCACGAAAATTATAAACTACTGGTTTATTCAATTTTTTAGAAATAAATTCTGCATTACCCAATTGTAATGATTT
>NZGH01000001.1 GCA_002690875.1 Rickettsiales bacterium | reverse complement strand
GCCATTAGATAAAAGTTCTTTTTTTAATCTATTTGGTCTAACAAATTTTTTCCATTCATGTGTATGTTTGGGAACAATTTTTAAAATATCTTCAGCAAAAAAAATTGCAGTTAAATAGGATGTGATCGTTTGGTTGATCGTTGATCCGAGAAAAAAACCACCATTTTTTAAAGACTCTTTTACTTTTTTGATTAGCAACTCAGTACTTTCTACATGTTCTAAAACTTCCATACACGTAATAATATCAAATTTTTTTTGAAATTTAATATCAGTAATATTTCCTTTTATATAATTTATTTTTAAATCCATATTTTTTGCATGATTCTTTGCAACTAAAATCGCTTTTTCATTTTCGTCTATTCCTGTTACCTCAGCTCCAAGTCTAGCAAGTGGTTCGCACAAGATTCCCCCACCGCAACCTACATCAAGAATTTTTAAATTTTTTATAGGTTTTCCTAATGAATCTAAAATAAATTTTATTCTTAGTGGGTTAAATAAGTGTAAAGCCTCAAAATTTCCCGTTTCATTCCACCATTCGCCTGACAACTTATCAAAAATATTTTTGTTGTCATTTTTTTGGTTTGTAATTTTCTTGCTTTTCATATCAATATCTTTACATATGTTTATATTTAATTTGTGAAACAATAAAAAAATAATGTCAATATTAGTAATGAAATTTGGTGGAACGTCTATTGCTAATTTAAGTAGAATTAAAAATTTACAACAATTGGTCAAGAATAAAATTTCATGTGGTCATAAGAAGATAATAGTAGTGGTATCTGCTATGAGTGGCGTTACAAATTCTTTAGTAAAGCAATATAGAAAAATTAATTTAGATATTAACAACCCAGAATATGACGTAATTTTGTCAACTGGTGAACAATATTCATCAGCCCTAATAAGCACTGTTTTGAATAAAAATGGAGTTAATTCTCGGTCTATTTTAGGCTGGCAAATTCCAATAACTACTGATAATAAATTTAGTCAAGCAAGGATTGAAAAAATAGATACAGAAAAAATTTTTAAATTATTTAAAAAGTATAATGTCCTGGTAGTTGCAGGTTTTCAGGGAATTAGTAGCAGTGGAAGAATAACAACACTTGGAAGAGGTGGTTCAGATACAAGTGCTGTGGCCATAGCAGTAGCTCTTAAGTCAAAAATTTGTGAAATCTATACTGACGTTGAGGGAATATTTTCATCCGATCCAAGACTTGTTAAAGATGCAAGAAAGATTAAAAACATAACTTATGAAGAAATTCTTGAAATGGCATCATTAGGATCTAAAGTTCTTCATCCAAGATCAGTTGAATTAGCTATGAAATATGATATTAAGATTCATGTAAGAAGTTCTTTTAACAGAAAGTTAGGTTCGATGGTTGTAAAGGAAGAAAATAAACTTGAAAAAGAGGTTGTAACTGGAATATCCGCATCTGAAAATGACGCTAATATTTCTTTGAAAGGTATTCCTGATAAACCCGGCGTTGCAGGACACATATTTAGTATTCTGGCTGGGGCAGATATAAATGTTGATATGATTGTTCAAAACATTACAGATGACGGAAAGTTTGCCAGTATTACCTTTACAGTTCCATTGGATGATTGTAAAAAAGCAGTTAAGGTTTTACAAGATTCCAATATAAAATTTAAAAAAATTTTTTTCGATACTAAGATTTGCAAAATATCTATTGTTGGAGTTGGAATGAAAAGTAATGTTGGAGTAGCACAAGTAATGTTTGAAACACTGGCAAAAAAAAATATCAATATTAAAGTTATTTCAACATCTGAAATTAAGATAAGTGTATTAATTGAATCACAAAAAAAAAAATCGCACTTAATTCTTTGCATAAGGCTTATGGACTTGGCTCATAGGAATAGTCTATTTTCAAGAGGTAATAAATTTTTAGGTACCACGTACCCTATCATGGGTGGTGCAATGACTTGGTTGTCAGAAAGAAACTTAGTTTCTGCAATATCAAACGCTGGTGGTTTTGGAATTATTGCTTGTGGTTCGATGCAATCTGAGCAATTGGGAGAAGAAATTGAAGCTACAAAAAAAATGACAAATAAACCATTTGGAGTAAATTTAATTTTACTTCATCCTGACATCGATGATTTGATTGATTGTTGTATATCAAAAAAAGTGCAATTAGTAGTGTTTGCGGGAGGGTTTCCAAAAAAAAGACAAATTGAATTGCTTAAGAGTAGAGGAATTAAAACTATGTGTTTTGCTACTACATTATCAATTGCAAAAAAAATGATTTCGTATGGTATTGATTCTCTTGTACTGGAGGGAAGTGAGGCAGGAGGACATATTGGACCAGTTTCAATAAATGTTTTGATTCAAGATATACTCCCTGAAATAAACGAAGTTCCTGTTTTTGTTGCAGGTGGTATTGGAAGAGGAGAAATAATTCTTAAATTTTTACAATTAGGCGCATCAGGTTGTCAGATAGGAACTAGGTTTGTTTGTGCAACTGAGTCAATTGCACATGAAAATTTTAAAAAAATTTTTATAAAGTCAGAAGCAAGGAATGCACAAGTTTCTGTTAAATTAGATGAGAGATTTCCAATTATACCAGTTAGAGCAATTGAGAACAGTGCTACTAAAGAATTTGTTAATGAACAAAAAAAACTTTTAAATCTTATTGAAAAAAAAAAGATTTCACTCAAAGAAGCACAATTAGAAATTGAACATTTTTGGGCTGGTTCACTAAAAAATGCTGTTCTAAATGGAGATATTGAGAATGGTTCTTTAATGGCTGGTCAAAGTGTTTCAATGGTAAAGGAGATTCAGCCAGTATCGAAAATATTTAATGATTTGCTTATGCAAATAAATCAACAATTAGTCACTGAAAGAAGAAATAATCATGCTTAATGATGAATTAGAAAAAATAAACTCTCAGATTTTTATAGAGATTGGAGAAAAAATAGCTCAAAAAAGAAAAAAAAAAAGAAGAAAAGTTCAAGGTATTTCCAAAAAATTAAATATAAGTGTTTACTTTTTAGATATGATTGAAAAAGGAGATTTTTTAAAAATTCCCAAGCATGTTCCAAGGCTAGGATTTGTAAAAAGTTATGCAAAATATTTAGAAGTAGATATTTCTGAGGAGTTATCTAAAATTTCTTTGTCTGATTCCAGTAGCCTTAAAAATGAAAAAAAAAAGATAGTTTTAGAAAAAGGTTTAAAGAGATTTACTTTTTTTTTCTTTTTTTTAATTTTATTCTTAATCTTCTTGTTTTTTTTTAATTAAAAAAAAGTTTTTCAAACTATGAATAGACTTTAGACTTAACTATAATAAGTTAATTGTGATTATAATTTTAAACTTTTAAAGAAAATATTAAATGAGTGTAAGACCCTGGCGAGATATTCAAAGAAAAAAAACTAGAAAAATTAAGGTTGGTAATGTAGAGGTTGGAGGGGACTCACCCATCTCAGTCCAATCGATGACCAATACTCTCACAACCGATGTTAAAGCTACCGTTGACCAAATAAGATCCCTTGAGAATGTTGGTGCAGATTTAGTAAGAGTTTCGTGCCCTGACGAAGAGTCTAGCCTGGCTCTAAAAAAAATTGTTAAAGAAGTTAATGTTCCAATTATCGCCGATATTCACTTTCATTACAAAAGAGCAATAGAGGCCGCAGAATCTGGAGCTTCCTGTCTGCGAATAAACCCTGGAAATATTGGTAAGTCAGAGAGAGTCAGAGAGGTTATTAAAGCAGCAAAAGACAATGGTTGTTCTATTAGAATAGGGGTAAATGCAGGAAGTCTTGAAAAAGAACTTCTTGAAAAATATGGAGAACCTTGTCCGGAAGCAATGGTTGAGTCAGCTTTAAATCATGTGAAGATTCTTGAGGATAATGATTTTTTTGAATTTAAAATAAGCTGTAAGGCATCCGATGTTTTTCTGGCTGTTGCAGCATATTACGGAATATCTGATGCTTGTGATTATCCTATTCATCTCGGTGTTACAGAAGCTGGAGGGATGATTCCAGGGACAATAAAGTCTTCGATTGGAATGGGATCTTTGCTATGGGCAGGTATTGGAGATACCATTAGAGTTTCATTATCTGCTGATCCTGTAGAAGAAATAAAAGTCGGGTTTAACATGCTTAAATCTCTTAATCTTAGACACAGAGGTGTTAATATAATCTCTTGTCCTTCATGTGCTCGGCAAAATTTTAACGTAATAAGCACCGTAGGGGAGCTTGAAAAAAGGTTGGAACACATAACAACACCGATGACACTATCAGTAATTGGTTGTGTTGTTAATGGACCAGGCGAAGCTAAAGAGACTGATATTGGATTAACTGGAGGTAAGAGTCATCAAATATATCTTGATGGTGAAAAACATCATATATTGAGAGAAGGTAATATGATAGACCATTTAGTTGATTTGTGTGAAAAAAAGCAAAAAGAACTATTAAGTAAAAGCTAAAATTGCAAAAGTTAAACTCAGTTAAAGGAACAAAGGACATCTTTGGTAAAACAGCTTTAGAACATGATTATGTTTTAAAAACCTTCAGAGATATATGTGTATTTAATAATTTTAATAAAATTTCTACACCAATTTTAGAACATGAAAATATTTTTGTAAAAACACTAGGTATATCATCAGATATAATTTCTAAAGAGATGTATAACTTTAAAGATCAGGGTGGTGATGATCTGGTATTAAGACCAGAGGGAACAGCAGCTATTGTCAGAGCCTTAATTACAAATTCATTACAAGATGATGCGAATAAAAATTTTTATTATCATGGACCAATGTTCAGAAGGGAGAGACCACAGTCAGGAAGGCTTAGACAATTTCATCAAGTTGGAGTAGAAGTATTTGGAGATAGAAATTTTTTAGATGATGTTAGAGTTATTATCTTAGCAGAAAAATTTTTAAGTAAGTTAAAAATTCGAAATAAGCTTAAATTACAAATAAATACCTTAGGTGAAACAAAAAATAGAGAGAGATATGTTGCTGAACTTAAAAAATTTTTAAAAAATAATTACTCCCAATTATCTTCTGAAAGTAGAAAAAAAATAGATATTAATCCTCTAAGAATTTTAGACTCAAAAGATGAAGGCGACAAAAAATTATTTAGTAATTTACCACAAATAATGGATTTTCTTGACAATGAATCAAAATATTTTTTTAAAGAAATTTTAAAAATTCTTAAAAGCTTAGAAATTAAATTTGATGTTAATCCTTTTCTAGTTAGGGGGTTGGATTATTACAATCATACTGCATTTGAATATATTTTTTCAGAAAATAAAAGTCAGAATGCTGTACTTGCAGGTGGCAGATACGATGGTTTAGTAAAGTCTCTTGGAGGAAAAGATTTATGCGGAATTGGTTGGGCTGCAGGAGTTGAGAGAATTTTAATGATAATGGAGAAATTAGATTATAACCAAAAACTTATTGGAATTGTTTCAATCTCAGATGATCTTAAAATTGAACTACTTAAAGTTTATAATTCATTAAAATTTAACAAAAATGTTTCATTTAATATAATTGATGGAGCTAATTTTAAAAAAAAGATGAATAAAGCTAATAAACTTAACTGCTATGGGTGTCTAATTTTAGGTGATGATGAATGGAAAGAAAAAAAAATCGTATGGAAAAATTTTCAAACTGGAAATCAAGAGACTATATCAATTAGTAGCATAGATAGATTTTTAGAAAAGGTTTCATAAAGTTTTAGTAAAATGTCACAACCTAAAGATTTCTTCTCTTCAAAACCAAAACAAATTGCTAAAGCTATTGTCAAAATTAGTCATCAAATCTTTGGTGAAAATGGTAATGTTGAAATTGCTACAATAGGTGATGAAGAAATGGTTGAAGATATAAGAGAAAATCTTAAAAACTTTTCTTTCAAAAAATTTAGAATCTTTGACAAATCCATTGATTATTTTTTTGATGAAAAATTAAAAAAAATTATAGATGAGATTAAATTTCTAGATGATTTTAAAAAGTCAGATATTTTTTTAATTGGATTTAAAAAAGGTGAAAAAGTTTTCTCTAAAAATTTAATTAAAAAACTTTTAACTGTTAGAAGACAAAAACCAATTTTTTTAATAGAAGGTGCACTTCCAGGAAATATTGACCCTTCAGTATCAAAACTAAGTAATTTATTTTTATTTGATTTAAATGACTTAGAGCAATTTTTTTCTTTTTTTAACCATGATAAAATTACAGAAAAGCAAAACTTTTTACTTGAAGAGATTGAAAAAAATGAAAATTTAGATAATTTTTTCAAAAAATTGAACTTTAATTTAACTCAAAAACAAATATTTTTTGAAAATCTGAATACCTTTCTTTTAAAAGAAGGTGATATTAATTTTAAAAAAAAAATTTATAATTTTTTCGAATCATTCAAAGAGTAATAATGGACACTCAAAAACTAAATGATATTTTAGAAAATTTTTCCAATCTTGAAGAAAAACTAAACAATTTGAACAGTAATGATTTTTCAGATTATGCAAAACTCTCTAAAGAATATTCAGACCTAAAACCCCTAACAGATATGATAAATGACTTTTTTAGATGTGAGAAAGAAATTAAAGATTTAGATGAACTACTAATTTCAGAAGATGAAGAAATTAAAGCCGAGGCTATTAATGAAAAAAATATTTTATTAGAGAAAAAAAAAAAAAACAGAAGATGAAATTAAAGTACTTCTAATTCCTAAAGATTCCTCTGATGAAAAAAACGCAATTGTTGAAATAAGAGCTGGTACTGGTGGAGAGGAGGCTGCACTGTTTGCCTCAGATCTTTTTAGAATGTACTTAAAATTTTCAGAATTGCATAATTGGAAATGTGAAGTGATGGATATAAGTGAAACTGATCATGATGGAATTAAGGAAGTGATACTTAATATTTCAGGTGAAAGTGTTTTTGGAACATTAAAATTTGAATCTGGAACTCATAGAGTTCAGAGGGTACCAGAAACTGAATCTGGAGGTAGAATTCATACTTCAGCAGCAACAGTCGCTGTTTTGCCAGAGGCATCTGATGTAGATGTTGATATTTTAGAAAAAGATTTAAGAATTGATATTTTTAGATCAAGTGGACCAGGCGGACAGTCGGTAAATACAACAGATAGTGCCGTCAGAATAACTCATATTCCGACAGGAGTTGTGTCTCAATGTCAAGATGAAAAGTCTCAACATAAAAATAAAGCAAAAGCATTAAAAGTTTTAAGATCAAGAATATATGAACTTGAGAGACAAAAAAAAGATGAAGAAAGAGCGCTTAGCAGAAAAAGTCAGGTGGGTTCAGGTGACAGGTCTGAAAGAATAAGAACCTATAATTTTCCTCAAGGAAGAGTTACTGACCACAGAATATCCCTCACTCTGTATAAATTAGATCAAATTTTAAATGGTGAAAGTTTAGAAGAAATAATTTCAGCTTTGATAACGGATGATAATATGAAAAAACTATCTGAATTAAAATTATGAAATATCATAATTTAATCAAAGTTGGTCAAAATTTTTTGGAAAAAAAAAATATTTTAAGGCCGAAATACGAGTCTATTTTATTATTTTCAAAGATCAATAAAGTCAATTTTAGTAACTACTTTACAAATGAAAAAAAAAAAATTTCAAAAACACAGATCAAAGTATTTTTGAAAAAAATTGCTTTAAGAGGAATGGGAAAACCTCTATCCAAAATAATTGGAAAAAAGGAGTTTTATTCAAGAGAGTTCTTTGTAAATTCTCAAACTCTTGATCCAAGACCTGAAACTGAATTAATAATTGACTTGATAAAAAATTTTGAAGAAAAAAAGTCCAGACCATTAAATATATTGGACTTAGGAACCGGAACAGGTTGTATTATTATAACATTATACTTAGAATTTAAAAAAAAAAAAATAAATGTCACGGGAAATGGAATAGATATAAGTTCTCATGCTTTAGATATTGCAAAAAAAAATGCTAGTTATCATAATGTTGGTAGTAAAATAAATTTTTTTAGAAGTAATTGGTTCTCAGATATAAAAGATAAATTTGATATCATTGTTTCAAACCCACCCTACATAAAACAAAATGAAATTAATTCCTTACCTTTAGAAGTTAAAAATTTTGATCCAGAGATTTCTTTGTGCGGAGGTCTTGACGGACTTGATTCTTTTAAAAGAATTGCAGATAATGTAAGAAACTATTTAAAAAAAGATGGCTTTATTTTTGTAGAGGTTGGTAATAACCAAAGCAAAGAAGTTAAAAAAATTTTTGAACGTAAACAATTTACTACTATTGACGTATCAAAAGATTTGTTTAACATGGAAAGAGTAATAATTTTTAAAAAATAAAATTTGAGTTTTATTTTTACAGATGTTAGTGTAAGTTCTCCTTTTGTAGAATAATAGAATTTTAAGAATAATTTAAAATCTGATTTAAAAAATTGATTGAAAAAAACAAATTTCGAAAAAAAAGGTCTAGACCTTCATCCAAAAAGTCTTTCGCTTTTAAACATCTAAATGGATCTAATACCCCTAAAACAAGAGGATCTATAACTAGAGCATTAGAAAAATATATTAGTATGGCGCAAGATGCTCACTCTAATGGAGATAGAATTGTTGCAGAAAACTTTTATCAGTATGCTGAGCACTATCAAAGGCTGTTAAATGAAGATAAAAGTCGAGATAATTTACCAACATCAACAGATGACAATCTAAAAAATAAGAACAACGATGCTACAGAAATGAGTGATGTTAAGTTATCAAGAACACAAAGAGCAATTAACGCCAAAGATGAAAGATATAAGAAAATAGCAACTCAGGATAGCTCTGAAAAGCAGAAGGGTTTTACAAGAGACGGTATTGAAGCACTTAAACCCTTTCAATCCTAAGTTGTTTAAGAAGAAAGCCGTTCATCTTAGAAGTTTTCAGCTCCTTCTGATTCTGTAAATTGTGTGGCTAAAAATCGTTCTCTAGCTAAAGAGATATTAGCATAAAAGTTTGACATATCTTGTTCTTCAACATTAATGGTTGATTGAAGTCTTAATTTCATTGGATTTATAGTTCTGTTTTTGTGTTTAACTTCATAATGAAGGTGTGGACCTGTACTTCTTCCGGATGTTCCTACGTAACCAATTATATCACCTTGTTTTACTAATTTTCCTTTTTTTATTCCTTTTGCAAATTTGTAAAGATGTGCGTACCCTGTTTTAAAATTATTAAGATGTTTAATTTCAATAAATCTTCCAAATGCACCATTTCTTCCAGAAAACGTAATTCTACCGTCCCCTGCAGCCATTATAGGAGTACCTCTTTTGGCTGCAAAATCAACTCCTCTGTGCATTTTACTATAACCAAGGATTGGGTGCTTTCTAACTCCAAACTTTGAAGATAATCTTGCCCCTTGAACAGGAGTTCTCATTAGATGTTTCCTTATACTCTTACCATATGCGTCAAAGTAGTCTGTTACTCCATTACTTAATGTATATCTAAATAATTCTAATTTATAATCTTTCAGGTTCATAAGACCATAAAGAAGGTCTGGCTTTCCTACAATATTGTTATTTTTGGTAAAATCTGCTTCATAGAGAATATCGATAATATCCCCACTTTTTACATCCCTTTGAAAGTCAATTGTGTAACTCAGTTGCTGTATAAATTCTTTAGCAATTCCCGGAGGAATTTCCGCTGATTTCAATGTCCTGCTTACACTGTCTTTGACAATCAATCTGTTTCTAGTAACTTTTCTTTCTGTAGGTGTTTCTTCGTAATAAAAAATAAACTTTTCATTAAAATCTCTTCTAGAATTTAAATTCTTAAAATTTTTCGAGAAAGTTTGTATTTCTAAAACATAATCATCTTCGTTCATAAGAAAAATTAAGTTTTCTTCTACATTAAAATTAAGATTATTTTCTAAACTGTCATAAACTAAATTAAATTGTTCGCTATTTATGTAGTTTTCTAAGTTTTTTAAAAGCATCTTTTTATTTTT
>NZGH01000050.1 GCA_002690875.1 Rickettsiales bacterium | reverse complement strand
TAGAAAAAATAACATTTTATAACCCAAACCCTCTTGATCAAGCAAAAGAATTTATTAAACTTGGCGCAAAATGGATCCATATGGTCGATATAGACGGTGCATTCAAAGGGAAAAATTGTAATCATGAAATATTTATTAAAATTAAAAAAGAAATAAAATGTTTCATACAAGTTGGGGGGGGGTATCAGAAATGAAAACACAGTAGCTTATCTTATTGATAATAATATAGATAGAATAGTTCTTGGAACCATAGCTGTAACAAACCCAAAGTTAGTTGAAGAAATATCATTAAAATTCCCCGGAAAAATTGCAATAGGTTTAGATGCAAAAAAAGGATTTGTAACTACAGAGGGCTGGTCAAAAACGAAAAAGATTACTGTAACTGAACTTGCAAAAAAATACGAGGACATAGGGATAAAACACATAATTTTTACTGATATTGACAAAGATGGTGTTCTTGAGGGACTAAGTTTTGATCAATTACAGGACTTATTAGAATCAACAAGCATTAATGTTATTGCATCAGGGGGTGTTGCTTCTCTTGAGGATATAAAAAAACTAAAGAAAATTAGTGTTAAGAATCCAAACTTAGTAGGAGTTATAGTAGGAAAGGCAATTTATGAGAATAGGCTTAACGTGGATCATGCTATAAACTTATTAGATGAGAAAAAATGAAAATTAGAATTATACCATGCCTTGATGTAGATAGAGGAAGAGTAGTAAAAGGTATAAACTTTGTAGATCTAATTGACGCAGGTAATCCCGTAGAACAAGCAAAAATCTACAGTAAAAGTGGTGCTGATGAAATTACTTTTCTTGATATCACAGCAACTCATGAAAAAAGAAATCCAATGGTAGATATTATAGAAAAAACTGCCTATGAATGCTTCGTTCCTCTAACCGTTGGAGGTGGGATCAGAGAGTTGTCAGATATGGATAAATTTTTATCTGTTGGTGCTGACAAAATTTCACTCAACAGTGCGGCTATAAACAATCCCAATTTAATAACAGAAGGTGCTAAAAAATTTGGAAACCAATGCATAGTTGTTGCTATAGATGCAAAAAAAATAAAAAATGACTGGAAGGTTTTCATTAATGGAGGAAGAATAAATACTAATATAGATGCTATAAAATGGGCAAAAAAAGTTGAAGATTTAGGCGCAGGAGAGATTTTATTAACATCTATGGATAGGGACGGAACCAAAGCAGGGTTTGATTTAGATTTAACTGAAAAGATCTCTGAATCGTTAAACATTCCAGTTATTGCATCAGGTGGTGTTGGCACATTAAATCATTTTGTTGAAGGCGTAAAAAAAGGTAAAGCCTCAGCTTTACTGGCTGCCTCTGTTTTTCATTTTGGAAAATTTTCAATCAATGAAGTTAAAAAACATTTAATTTTAAATGATATTGATGTAAGAATGGATTATATTTCAAGGTAAAATGGAAGAAAAATTATTTTTTAAGTTATCACAAGTTATTAAAAATAGAAAAAAGAACCTTCCCAAAGATTCCTACGTCGCAAAGCTTTTTAAAAAAGGAAAAGTAAAAATTGCAAATAAGCTTGGCGAAGAGGCGGTAGAAACTGTAACAGCATACCTATATGAAGGGAAAAAAGAATTACTAGAAGAATCTGCTGACCTTGTGTTTCATTTGCTAGTTTTATTGGAGGACTCAGATCTAACAATCGAAGACGTAGAAAAAACTCTTAATAAAAGAATGAAGAATGATTGACATTAGAAATTATAACAATGAAAATATTTTTGCAAAAATCTTAAGGCAAGAAATACCTTCAAAAAAAATTTTTGAAAATGAATATGCTTACGCTTTTAAAGATATTAATCCTCAAGCGCCTATACATGTCTTAATAATACCAAAAAAACCTTTTTGTAGTTTTGCAGATTTTTCTGAAAAAGCAGATGAAAAATTCATATTTCAATTTATAAGATCTATTAATTTGATTGTTAAGAAGTTAGAACTTAAGGAGGGTTACAGACTAATAACCAATATTGGAAAACACGGCGGACAAGAAGTTCCTCATCTCCATTTTCACTTATTATCTGGCAAATCAATTGGCAAAATGGTTTCAGCCTAATTTAAATTCATAGCTTATTGGAACATGATCGGATGGTTGATGAAGTGAACGAGCTTCAATTATAATTTTTGCATTAATAGACTTAACTTGTTGATGATCTGTAACCCAAATATGATCAAGCCTTCTGCCCCTATTATTTTTCCTAAAATCTTTCGACCTATAGCTCCACCATGTAAAAACATTTTCTGGCGGTGAGATAAACATTCTGGTGGTATCCATAAATTTTCCCTTATTCATAATCTTAATTAATTTTTCTCTTTCAACTTTTGTATGACTTACAACGTTTTGCAATTGCTTATGAGACCAAACATCGTCTTCATTGGGGGAAACATTTAAATCACCACAAATTATATTTATTTGATTTTTATCAAACTTAAAGAAGTTTGCCATTTCATCCAAAAATTTTAATTTATGACCAAACTTTTCATTATCATTTATATCTGGTATGTCTCCACCAGCCGGAACATAAAGTGAATGAATTGAAAAATTTTTAAAATTTGCTTGGATATGCCTTGCATCATTTTGATTACAAAACTTATGTGAACTTATTTTATTTGCTTCAATCTTAGATATTATAGCAACACCATTATATGACTGAATTCCGTTAACATAAACAAAATAACCCTTTTTTTCCAGTATCTCTTTAGGAAAATGATTATCTATAGTTTTTGTTTCTTGAAGACAAATAATATCAGGGTCCTCTTTTTTAATTACTGAAAGTAGTTGATCTTTTCTTACTCTAATAGAATTGACATTCCAACTTAGAACTTTCATTAAGATTTCATAGATTCAAAAAAATCAGAATTATTTTTTGAATTTTTAATCTTATCAATTAGGAACTCCATCGAGTCGTTAACGCCCATTGGCATCAAAATTTTTCTGAGAATCCACATTTTTGATAAGTCATCTTTTAAAACTAAAAGTTCTTCTTTTCTCGTTCCTGATTTTGTGACATCAATTGAAGGGAAAACTCTTTTATCAGATAGTTTTCTATCAAGTATTATCTCTGAGTTTCCTGTTCCCTTAAATTCTTCAAAAATAACTTCATCCATTCTCGACCCTGTGTCAACTAGAGCTGTCCCAATAATGGTTAAAGAGCCTCCCTCCTCAATGTTTCTCGCTGCACCAAAAAATCTTTTTGGTCTCTGAAGTGCATTAGCATCAACACCACCCGTAAGAACCTTACCAGAACTTGGAACCTGTGTGTTATATGCTCTAGCTAATCGAGTTATTGAATCTAGTAATATTACAACATCTCTTTTATGTTCAACTAATCTTTTTGCTTTTGAAATTACCATTTCTGATACCGCAACGTGTCGACTAGCCGGTTCATCAAATGTAGAGGAAACAACTTCACCTTGCACAGATCGAATCATATCAGTAACTTCTTCTGGTCTCTCATCAATTAAAAGAACTATTAAATATACCTCTGGATGATTCGAAGTAATAGAGTGCGCAATGTTTTGCAACATTACAGTTTTTCCCGTCCTTGGCGGAGCAACAATTAACGCTCTTTGTCCTTTACCAAGTGGTGCGATTAAATCCATTACCCTATGAGTTATATCTTTAGCCATTGGGTTTTCAACTTCCATCTTTAATTTCTCATCAGGATAAAGGGGTGTTAAATTATCAAAATTAATTCTTTGTTTGGTTTTTTCAGTTGACTCAAAATTAATCTTATCAATTTTTGTAATAGCAAAATATCTCTCAGATTCTCTTGGAGCACGCATTTCTCCTTCGACCGTATCACCAGTACGAAGGCTATTTTGTTTGATTTGTGATGGTGATACATAGATGTCATCTGGACCCGGCAAATAATTTGCGTCAGAAGATCTTAAAAAACCAAAACCGTCTTGAAGGATTTCCAAGACACCTTCTCCGTAAATAGCATCTTTGTTTGATGCCATCTGCTTTAAAATTGCAAAAATCATATCTTGCTTTCTTAGCGTGCCAGCGTTCTCTATTTTGAGTTCCTCTGCAATTTTTAGAAGTTCAGATGGGTTTTTTGATTTTAGGTCTTTTAAATGCATAAAAAATAAAGATTGGGGATTAGAGCGGAATTTTTTTTATAAGTTATTAGTATTAATTTGTCAATCAAATGGTTTAAATACTACAATTAAAACAATCAAAATAAATAATATAGTTGGTATCTCATTTATTATTCTAAAAAAACTTTCTTCCTTTTCATTATTATACACCTCAAAATCTTTTCTAATTTTTGCACAGTACATATGAAAAACTGATAGTAAAACTACTAGTGTAATTTTTATAATAAGCCAAGTAGTCAGGAAATAGTTATTTAATAGAGCCAATGCAATTCCGAGAAACCAAGTTAAAAACATTGACGGATTCATAATAAAACGCAGTAGCTTTTTCTCCATAGTAGTAAACGTTACGTATTGATCTGAGTTTTTTTCACAGCTGGAATGATAAACAAATAATCTTGGCAAATAAAACAAGCCTGCCATCCATGTAGTAAAAAAAATAATATGTAATGATTTTAAAATGCTATATGTCATTCGTTCCTATTACTTTAGCCATCCTTGCAATTCTCGATTAATTATTTGCTGATACATCTTTATGGCAGCCTGAGAGTCGTTTAAGCAATCTATATAAAAAAAACTTTTTCCTCCTTTTTCTAAAAATTCTTCTTCCCCTTCCATTTTTATTTCCTCCAATGTTTCCAAACAGTCAACTGAAAAACCTGGCGCCATAATTACCATATTATTTTTTTTCTTTTCTATAAGGTCGTCCATTTTTTCATTCATATATGGTCTTAGCCATTCTTGTGGCCCAAACCTTGACTGAAAAGACATTTGAAAGGTATATTTTCCTTTCATTTTTTCATTTAATAACCTTACTGTCTTTGCGCAATGACAATGATATGGATCACCTTTGAGAAAATATTTTTTTGGAATTCCATGAAAGGAACAAACAATATCTTTTTCCTTAATTTTACGGGTTCTTAAGTTTTCTTCTAAATTAAATTTTAATGCGTTTATATATAGTGGATCATCAAAATACGGGGGAACAATTCTTATCGCTGGTTGCCACCTTGTATTCTTCAAGTATTCAAAAAACTCTGTCTACTACAGATGCTGTTGTTGTTGCTGAATACTGGGGATACATTGGAAAAATAAGTATTTTTTCACAACCTTTCTTCATCATCTCTTTTAATTCATCTCTAATTTTTGGATTTCCATAGTTCATAGCGTTTTTAATTTCTACTTTCTTTTTGTCATATTTACTTTGTAGTTTTTTTGCTACTGATTCTGAGAAAACCTTTAATGGTGATTTATTTCTTTTTTTATCCCATATCTTTTCATATAGTTTGCCTGACTTTCTTGGTCTAAAAATTAGGATAATAAAATATAAGATTGGAAACCAAATTATTCTTGATAACTCTATGATTCTTTTATCACTAAGGAATTCTCTTAGGTATAACCACATTGACGTATAATTTGTATTTTCAGGTGTTCCCAAATTGATCATTAGAACTCCTATCTTTTTTTCTGGAATATAAATATGGTTATCTGGTTTCATTAAAATCTCTTATTAATTTTATTGTTTTCTCTACATTAACAATTGGCGTATGTGGTAAAACTCCATGGGATAAATTAAATATATGTTTATTACCGTTAAATCTTAAAAGAATTTTTTTTATTGTTTCTTCCATTTCTTTTCCTCCCCTTACAAGTAATTCAGGGTTTAAATTTCCTTGTAAAATAATATTTTTTTTTTTGGCTATTTCTAGAAGTTCTTCGGGAAACTTTTCATCGAGAGAAATTATATCACATTCGACATTTTCTATAAACTTAAAGATTTGTGATTCTGATTTTCGCGGGAAACATGCGACAGGAATATTTGGAAAAACATTCTTTATATTTTTTAAAATTCTTTTATTAGGTTCTATTATAAAATCAAAGAACTCGTCACCTTCTAATAAACCTGCCCACGATTCAAATATCTTAACAACATTTGCTCCACTCCTAATTTGCTCTATTAAATACATACTTGAAAACTCAATTAATATTTCTATTATTTCTTGTAACTGTTTTTTTTCTTTTTTTATTTTTAATTTTACTTTCTCATGAGTTTTTGACGTTCCACCTTCGATCATATATGTCAAGACAGTAAAAGGCCCCCCGCAAAAACCTATCAGATTTTTTTCTTTATTTGTCTCTTTAATGATTTTTATTGTTTTAAAAACTGGATCTAACATCTTTAGATTTTTGTTTAACTTGGTATGATCTAATTCAAATTTATTATTTATCGGTTCTAAAACAGGTCCTATATTTTCCTTAAAGTCAACAAATTGACCTAGTGCATGAGGTACAACTAATATATCAGAGAACAAAATGATAAAATCTACGTCAAATCTTTCCAAAGGTTGAAGAGATATTTTTGCAGCTTTTTCAGAATTAAAACATAAATTTAAAAAAGTCTTTTCTGTTGAACGAAGCTTTTTATATTCAGGTAAGTATCTCCCTGCCTGTCTCATAAACCAAATTGGAGTTTTTATTTTTGAGAATAATTTATCCATATATCTACTACTACTATATTATATAATAAGGTTGTTGTTGTTGTTGTAGGCTTAGAAGGGTTAATATCTTTAATAAACACTATACTAACAAACATTTAAAGAGAAACTATGTTAATAAAATCTTAACAAATAATGAAATCATTAATAAAAGACTAAGAAAAGTGTGAATAATACTCATGTTAAAAGTGTGGAAGAAAATGTGGATAAAAAATTAACATTATTAACATGTGGAGAAAAAAAGGAAAAATATAGTAAAAAAAGAAAAAGAGAAAAAAATTGAACTTATACACAAAACACAAACAAGTTATTCTTGCATCGTCAAGTCAGACAAGAATAAGCTATATAAAAAAATATTTCGATAGAATATTAGCTGTGAAACATAAAGTTCAAGAAAGCAACATAAAAAAACAAAATGCAGAGCTTAGTTTTAAAGATCTAGCTGAACTCTTATCAAAGAAAAAGGCAGAATCAATTATAGATAAGTATCCACAATCTATTATCATTGGATCAGACCAAATATTAGTATGTGATGGAAAAATAAGAAATAAATCTAATAGTTTATCAAAAGCAAAAGAAAACTTGATCAATCTAAGGGGGAAAAAACATAGATTAATCAGTTCTACTTATGTTATTAAAAGCAAAAAGTTTTATTTTAAAGAAACAAAAGACGCAGAAATTTTATTTAAAAATATCTCAAAAAGAAAAATTGAAGAATATTTGCAAGAAGAAAAAAAAAACGTATTGATGTCAGTAGGATCATATAGAATTGAAGACAATAGCAAGTATAATTTTTTGACAGTTTTAAAAGGTGATTATGAAACAATAATAGGGTTTCCGTTAAAAAATCTTGTAAAAAAACTCACGAAAGATACAAAATGACACTTTTTGTAATAGGTAAGCCTATAAAGCATTCACTTTCACCAATCATCCATAATTTTTGGATTAAAAAATACAAGTTAGGATTGGAATATAAAAAAATGGAAGTTGATTTAGAGTCACTACCTACTTTAGTAGAAAAGGTTAGAAAAGGAGAGATAACGGGACTAAATATAACGTTACCTTATAAAAAAAATATTATATCATATCTTGATGAAATTTCCCCTTCTGCAAAAGATATAGGTGCAATAAATACTGTTTTTTTAAAAAAAAAAAAAGTTTTTGGAGAGAATACAGATGGATTGGGATTTACAAGGTCCTTGGAAAAAAAAAAAAAATTTAATTTTTTTCATAAATCAATTTATGTTTTAGGAGCAGGTGGCGCGTCTTATGGAATTATATCCGAGCTAATTAATAGAAAAGTAAAGAAAATTTACATAGCAAACAGAACTAAACAGAAAGCTATACAACTTATAAATTATTTTAAAAACAAAGATAGAAATATTAAATTGGAATTAGCTCATTGGGAAGCTTTAAGGCCAACCTCCGATGTTGATTTAATTATAAATACAACTTCTTTCGGAATGTCAAAAAAAGAAACCTTGCGAATAAATACTAAAAACCTTAGAAATACATCTATTCTTGTTGATATTATATATAGTCCCAAGGAAACCAATTTAATAAGATTATTTAAAAAAGAAGGTTTTTTTTGTATGAATGGCTTGAGTATGTTGGTGGAACAGGCAGCTGTGTCGTTTGAGCTTTGGTTTAGTATATCGTTGAGCAACAAGGATATTGAGGAGGTAAAAAAAATTTGTCAAATGTCAATTTTAAAAAATGAGAAATCATCTAAATCTAGTTTCCTTAATTTGATAACTAAAGTTCTGAATTTATAATAAATTCAAGACCTTTTTATTAATAAAAAAGGTGAGAATTTTTTTTATTTGGTTAAGATCTTTCGAAGTATCGATTTTAATTGATATAAAGTCATTGTAGTCTTTTAATTTGTAGTCTTGAGCGTTTAAAATTTTTTCTAGCTTATCTTTATTCATTTTTTTTCTTTTTAAAACTCTCTGTCTTTGAATTTTTTTATTTACATGAAGGTAAATAATAAAAGTATAATGGGAGAAAAGTCTTTTTTCGAATAAAAGAGGAATGTCAAAAAAAAGGACTTTTTCTGTTTTATTTGAGTTAATAAATTTTTGTTTTTCTGTGTTTAGTAGAGGATGAATTAAGTCTTCTAAATTTTTTAACCCTTTATTATTATAGAATACATAGTTCCCTAAAAGAGCCTTATCGATGTAACCATCTTT
>NZGH01000049.1 GCA_002690875.1 Rickettsiales bacterium | reverse complement strand
TTTTCTTATCTCTTCCCCAAAACCGAGATTCATACGCAGCACCACACCCAACCAAATTTTTGTTGGGAATGTTATTCTTGTGTGAAAGCTTGTCCACAAAATGCTATTGATGTTCGTGGTTATGCAGATTTTGCTCCTCTGGGGCACAGTGTTAGAGTTTTAAGAGAGGAAGAAAAAGGGACTATTTCATGGAAAATTAAGTTTAGAGATGGTCGAGAAAAGAATTTTGTCTCTCCAATCAGAACAACTCCTTGGGGATCAATAAAATCTCCTTCAGATTATGAAGAACCTAATCCACAACTAATGCATAATCAAGAGCTCGCTCATGAACCAGATGCTCTTAATATTCCTGCACTCCCCTCAATTACAAGAGATAGATTTAAAGAAGGGGCTCTATAATGGCTAGAAGAAAAACAATTTTTGTTGATTCAGATATTTTGATCATTGGCGGAGGATTTGGTGGGTGTGGTGCTGCGTATGAATCTCGGTTTTGGGGAAGAGATAAGAAAATTGTTGTAGTTGAAAAAGCAAATATTGAGAGAAGTGGAGCTGTTGCCCAGGGTTTATATGCTATTAACTGTTATATGGGAATGCAATGGGACGAAAATAAACCAGAAGATCATGTTAGGTATGCACGTAATGACCTTATGGGCATAGTAAGAGAGGATTTAGGGTATGATATAGCTCGACACGTTGACTCAACTGTTCATAAACTTGAAGAATGGGGTTTACCTATTATGAGAGATGAAAAAAATGGACGTTATCAACGTGAAGGTAAGTGGCAAATTATGATACATGGGGAAAGCTATAAACCTATAATAGCTGAAGCGGCTCGAAAGGCTGCAACTGAAGTTTACAATAGAATAATGGTAACACATTTATTAAAAGATAAAAACAACTCAAATAAAGTTGCAGGTGCAGTTGGTTTTAACGTCAGAACAGGAGATTACTATGTTTTTAGATCCAAAGCTGTAGTTGTTTCTGCCGGAGGTGCTTCACATATTTTCAAACCACACTCTGTTGGAGAGGGTATGGGAAGAACTTGGTATGCTCCATGGAGCAGTGCATCAGCTTACGCACTTCCTCTCAGGGTAGGTGCAAAAATGACACAAATGGAGAATAGAATTGTTTTATGTAGATTTAAAGATGGATATGGACCTGTTGGAGCATATTTTTTACATCTAAAAACTCATACAGAAAATGCATACGGTAACAATTATGAGAAAACTTGGTATAACGATACTAAAAAGCTTGTGGGTAATTATATAGATATGAACCCAACACCAACTTGTCTAAGAAATCATGCTTTTTTAAGAGAGGTAGAATCTGGCAGAGGACCAATAAGGATGGTTACTAAAGAAGCTTTTAAAGATCCCCATAAAGAAACTGTTGGATGGGAAAATTTTTTAGGAATGACAGTTGGGCAAGCTGTAGTTTGGGCATCTCAAAATATTGATCCCAAAGAGACTAATCCTGAATTAGTAATGTCAGAGCCTTACGTTATGGGTTCCCATGCAACATGTTCTGGAGCTTGGGCAAGTGGTCCAAGTGATTACGCACCGGATGAATACCAATGGGGTTACAATAGGATGATGACAGTAGATGGTCTTTTTGGTGCAGGTGATGCAATTGGTGGTACTGCTCATAAATTTTCATCAGGATCTTTTACTGAAGGAAGAATTGCGGGTAAATCTGCAATAAAATATGTAAATGATTTAAATGGTAATATCCCTGAGGTTGATGTAAATGAATATGAAAGTCTTATGGAAGAGATATATAGACCTATTGAACATTACAATGTTAACAGAAATGAAATAACAGCTGGAACAGTTTCTCCAAGTTATCTTTTACCATTAGGTGGTTTACAAAGATTGGAAAAAATTATGGATGAATATGTTGGCGGTATCTCAACTCATTATATGACAAATGAACCAATGCTTAATAGAGGCCTTGAATTACTCCAAATGCTTAAAGAAGATTTAGATTATTTAGGAGCTGATAGTCTTCATCAACTTCAAAGGGCATGGGAACTCAAGCATCGTGTATTAGCCTCTGAATGTGTTACCAGACATACTTTGTTTAGAAAAGAAACAAGATGGCCAGGTTATTATTATAGAGGTGACCACCCTAAGCTTAATGATAAGGATTGGCATTGTTTCACCCTATCAAAATATATTAGTGAAGAAGACAGATGGGAATTAGAAACAGCACCAGTTCACCATATTGTTGATTAAGAATAATACTGATATTTAGAATATACTGTAATTTTTTTTATGTCTAAATTTGAATTTAAAATATCAAAAGATAAATTTGGCAATAATTTTATTAAATGTTTTAATTCAGAAAATCATGAAAATGTTTTAGCAATAATGGTTGAAGATATTAAAGATAGTTTTGAAGAACCATTATATTTAAAAAGAACTATTGATGTATCTATTCCAGTACCCTCTGAGGAGAAAAGAACAATAATATCTATTTGGTATTCAACAAATGAAAATCCAGATAATCTATCATCAGTTATTCAAGCTTATTTCGAAAATTATTATTCTGATGAATTAAGTAATAATAATTATTCGATGCAAATAAATAAATCTGGCGAATTATTTATAAATAAGAATTAATTATTTTATTTTAATTTTTCAATCTTCATTTTTCAATTAAATTAGAATTTTTTAAAATCATCCTTATAGTATAATATATGAGTTTGAATAATAATTTATAAGCTTATTTAGTGGAGAATAAATGAAAGAATTTGGGGCAAAAGAATTAGAAAATGTTTTTTGGCAAAACATGAAAATAAATAAAAAGGTACGATCAACAAATAAAAACCAAAAACCATGTATGATATGGTTCACAGGTCTTTCTGGATCTGGAAAGTCTACAATTGCAGATAAATTAGAACAAAAGCTCAGTGCACTTGGGAAACATACCTATCTTTTAGATGGCGATAATGTAAGACAAGGCTTAAACAAAGATTTAGATTTCACAAACGAAGCTAGAATTGAAAATATTAGAAGAGTATCTGAGGTAGGAAAATTAATGTTAGATGCAGGACTAATTGTTATAGTTGCTTTTATATCTCCTTTCAAGCAAGAGAGATTAATGGCAAGAAATTTACTTGAAAAAGATGAGTTTTATGAAATATATGTTGATACTCCAATTGAAATTTGTGAAAAAAGAGATCCCAAAGGATTATACAAAAAAGCAAGATTGGGAAAATTAAAAAATTTTACAGGAATTGACTCAGATTATGAAATTCCCGAAAATCCAGAAATGTCATTAGATACTGAGCTTTTTAATGCTCAAGAATTAGCAAACAAAATATTAGATGAAATTAAAGATAAAATTTTTTGTTGATAATATTTTATTAAACTTTAAATATTATTAATTAAATTAGATAAAAACAAAATTTTGAGAATAAAATGAAAATCAAAAGATTAATAATTATTTTATTTGTAATACTAATCAGTCCATCTTTTATAGCACTTAGTGATGAAATAGTAAATTATAGGCAAGAAATGTTTCAAAAAAATAAACAATATTTAAGAGAAATTTATAAAGCTATTGGTAAGAATGATTTTATTATTATAGAAGAAAAAATTTTAAAGGTAGAAGACTGGGCAAATAAAATGGTTGATTATTTCCCACCAGAAAGCTATTCCAGATCTGCAAGTGAGGATATTTGGGATAATTTTGAAGATTTTAAAATTCAAGTACAAAATCATGTTACAGCCATTGAAAATTTTAAAATAGCAGTCTTGGATAAAGATATTGATAAAGTAAATTCTCTATTTAATGATTTTAGTAATACATGTAAAGCATGTCATAAAAAATATAAGAATTAATGAAAGATCTTAATATCCTTCAAAAAGGAGTTTTAACCTTAGCTAAAAAAGATCATAATATAAAAAATATTATTGATAAATATGGTTTTCCTAATGATAAACCATTAAATGGAGGATTTAGAACACTTTTAAGAATGATTCTAGGTCAGCAAATTTCAGTTAAAGTAGCAGATTCAATTTGGTCTAAAATTGAAAGTTTAAGACCAATAAATGAAAAAAATATTTTGAACTTACCTGATAAAACTCTAAATGATATTGGTCTTTCTAGACAAAAGATTTCTTACGCAAAAGATTTAGCTAACAAAATTATATCAAAAGATTTGGTTCTCAATGACCTTAAAAAACTATCTAGTGATAAAGCCCACAATAAACTTATAAGCGTTAAAGGTATTGGAGATTGGACTGCAGAAATATACCGATTATTTGTTCTTTGTGATTTAAATTCATTTCCAAAAGGTGATATAGCAGTTCAGGAAGGAGCAAGGATTTATTTTAATTTAAAAGACAGACCAAAACCCAATGAACTAATAGAATTAGTTAAATCTTGGAAACCTCTTCAAGGTGCTGGTGCTCTAGTCATGTGGCAAATTTATAGATTAGAGGTAAGAGAAGGAATATCAAGTAATTTTTATGAATAATATTTTCAATTTTGATAAAAACTCTATTAAAATTGCCTCAGAATTTCTTATATCAGGGGATGTTATTGCCTTTGCAACTGAAACTGTTTATGGTTTAGGAGCAGATGCTAGGTCAGATAAAGCAGTTTCCAAAATTTTCAAATTAAAAAATAGACCAGATTTTAATCCTCTTATTGTCCATGTTAATTCTTTAAATGAAGTTTTCAATTATGTATATAAAACACCTTTAGCTATAAAATTGGCAGAAAAATATTGGCCTGGCCCTTTAACTTTAATTTTAGAAAGAAAAAAGGCTTGTAAAATTTCCTTATTAGTATCTGCTGGCCTTAATAGTATTGCTATAAGAATACCCAATCATAAACCATTTTTAAATTTACTTAATTCTTCAAAAATTCCAATTGCTGCTCCAAGTGCAAATAAATCTGGAAAGTTAAGTCCAACATGTGCGAATGATGTTAGAGATGATTTTGGGGATAATATCAAAATGATACTTGATGATGGATTTACTAAAGGAGGTTTAGAGTCCACTGTAATTGATGCAAGAAATGATAACCCCATTCTTTTGCGACCGGGTCTGATTTCATCTGAGGAAATTGAAAAAAATTTAAAAGTCAAATTTTTAATGGATAATAACATTATTATTGAAAGCCCTGGCCAATTATTAAGACATTATTCACCTAACTCAAAATTAATAATTAATTCAACTCTCCCACAAGACAATGATGCGTTTTTAACTTTTAAAAATATAAAACCAGATAAAAAATTTTCTGGGATACAATTAAATTTAAGTAAAAAAGGTAACTTAGAAGAAGTAGCTTCAAATTTATTTAAAATGTTAAGAAAAGTTGATAAAAAAAATCCTAATAAGATAGTAGTTGCTCCAATTCCAGATAAGGGAGTTGGAAGAGCTATAAATAACAGACTTCAAAGGGCTTCAAACCAAAATGGATACTAAAAAAGTAGTTAAAAAATTAAAAAAAATTTTTAGCTCTGAAATACTTATTAATATAACCGATAAAAAGCCTTATTTAGAAGATTGGAGAAAAGAATTTTTTGGAAAAGCTATCGCTGTTGTCTTTCCTGAAAATATAAATGAAATTAAAGAATTAATAGATTTTGCAAGAATAAATAAACTTTATCTAGTTCCTCAAGGTGGAAATACCGGACTTTGTGGAGGAGCAACTCCAAATAATAATTCTAATAATATATTAATTTCATTTAAAAAATTAAATAAAATAAGATCAATAGATGTTGTTTCTAATACTATTATAGTTGAAAGTGGTTGTATTTTAGAAAATATTCAAAATGAAGTTGATAAATTATCAAAGGTCTTTCCTATTGATTTATCATCTAAAGGTTCTTGCACAATAGGCGGCAACATAGGAACAAATGCAGGAGGAAATAATGTTATTAGATATGGTTCAACCAGGGATGTTGTATTAGGAATTGAAGCTGTACTCCCTAATGGAAATATAATTAATAATTTATCCAAACCTTTTAAAGATAATACTGAATATCCATTTCATAAATTATTAGTTGGTTCTGAGGGTACTTTAGGAATAATATCTGCAGCGAAAATTAAATTGTTTGAAAAACCAAAAGCTAAAATTACAGTTTGTGTTCAGTTTGAAAAAATTGAAATGGCTATGGAAGCAATGTATGATTTAAAATTGAATTTAGGAAATGATATTGAAGCATTTGAATTAATGACTAAAGAGATTTTAGGTATTATTTATAAACATTTCCCAAGGTTCAAAAAACCATTTTCTGATAATCCAGATTTTATAGGTATTATAGATATTATTACAAATTCCAAATTTGATCTAGATAACTATATCGAAAATAAAACAATTTTCGAAAATAGAGTTTTATCAATTTTAGAAAATTTAATAAATAAAAAAATTATTAAAAATGCTATTATTGCTCAGTCAAATCATCAACAAAAACAAATATGGGAAATAAGGGAAAGTGCTAATATTGCCCAAGGACTTGAAGGTAATGTTTTAAGACATGACATTTCATTGCCTCTTAATAAGATTATCAAGTTTTGGAATAAAACTACTGATGAATTATTAAAAAAATATGATCAATTTTCTATTTGTGCATTTGGTCACTTAGGTGACGGAAATATTCACTTTAATTTAATAGGAAATTCAAAAGATTTAGTTTTCTTTAATGAAAATATTGATGTTTTTAAAGAAATTATTCTAAATAATGTCTATAACTTAGAAGGATCTTTTAGTGCAGAACATGGAATTGGTCAACTTAAGAAAAAAGAACTACTAAATTATAAAGATAAAAATATAATTGAGTTAATGAGAGAAATTAAACAATCTTTTGATCCTTTAAACATTTTAAATCCAGGAAAAATAATAAACTAAGAACAATTTAAATATTTAGATAATATACATTTTTTTGAAATCTCTTGAGCTTTTGCAATCTGGTTATCATTCATTTCTTTTTGTAAGTTATCTCTTAAAACTATTGATTTTTTGTCACCAAGAGATGCAGCCATATTCCACCATACATGAGCTAAAACAAAGTCTTTTTCTAATCCCCAACCGTTATAATAGAGATTAGCTAACCTTCTCTGAGAAAGAGCTATTCCATTATTGGCAGCTAATTTAGACCAATATGTAGCTTTTTGGAAATCTTGAGGAATTCCAAAACCTTCATAATAAATTGAAGCTAAATTGTTTTGAGCCTGTGGCAATCCATTTTCAGCTGAAAGATTAAACCAATTTATTGCTGTAATTATATCTTTATTAGAATAATTATCATCCAAATATATTAGTCCTAAATTAAATTGAGCTTGCTTATGATTTTGTTTAGCAGCTAATTTAAACCATGATACTGATTTAACCAGACTTTTTGTTACTCCTAATCCATCCTTGAAGATAATTCCAAGTGCATTTTGACTATTTGGATCACCATTTTTTGCAGCAGATAAAAATAGATTATAACTTTCTTTATAATTTTGAGGAATACCTTTACCTTCAAAGTAAAGCATACCAAGTGAATATTGAGCTTTTTTATGCCCACCTTTAGCCGCCCTTAAATAAAACTTTACTGCTTTTAATATATCTTTTTTAATTCCAAATCCATGAAAGTACATTATTCCTAATTGATATTCAGCTTCAGTAAAGTTTTTATCAGCAGATAAACTAAACCAATAAAAAGCCTTACTATAATCATTTTGATTATCAAATCCTATAAAATTAAATAGCCCCAAGTTATATTGGGCTTCGGGATCATCGTTTAGAGCTAATTCTTCCCAATAAAGGTAATTTTTTTCAAAGTTTTCTTTATATTCAGTTCTTTCAGAAGCATATGAATTTATTGAACACGACAAAATATATATTAAAATTATAATATATAAATTTGTATAGTTATTTAATTTTACAAGTTTCATTTTTTTAGTTTTTTTAATTAAATCTAATTTTTATTAGTAAAATTAAAAATATAGTTATAAGTTATATCAAATTATTTATAAATTTTTTAAATTTTTTTTCTAATCATTTAGGTCTTAGTAAAAATTATATGAAAAAAATCCTTTTTATATTTATATT
>NZGH01000063.1 GCA_002690875.1 Rickettsiales bacterium | reverse complement strand
TACCACTCATTACACCTAATGCATAAAATTCTTTTCTTTTCATTATTTAGTATTATAACCTCAGTATAGAAAAATGAATGATCAATTTTTAGATTTTATAAAAAAAAGAGGTTTTATAAGTCAATGTACTGATGAAGAAAATTTAAAAAAAACCCTTAGCACAAAAACTTTAGGATACATTGGTTTCGATTGCACTTCAGATAGCTTACATGTTGGTTCCTTATTGCCCTTGATGATTTTAAAACATTTCCAAAATTTTGGTCATACACCAATAGTCTTACTTGGAGGTGGCACCACATTAATTGGAGATCCATCAGGTAAAGATGAAACAAGAAAAATTCTATCCTCAGAAGAAATAAATTCTAACAAAAAAAAATTAAAAAAAGTTTTTGAAAGATTTTTATCATTTGATTCTTCTAAAGAAAATCCAGCCTTACTCGTAGATAATTATGAATGGTTGTCAAACTTAAACTTAATAAACTTTTTGAGAGATGTGGGCAGTAAATTTTCTGTGAATAAAATGTTATCCTTAGAGTCAATTAAACAAAGATTAAATAGAGAACAAAACCTAAGCTTTCTAGAATTTAATTATTCAATTCTTCAAGCATTTGATTTTTTTGAACTATTCAAAAAATATAACTGTAAAGTTCAATTTGGTGGCTCTGATCAGTGGGGTAATATAATTTCAGGTATTGATTTAATTAAAAGAATTAAAAATACTGAACAAGTTTTTGGTTTAACTTCTCCACTCATAACAACGTCTAACGGAAAAAAAATGGGTAAAACTGCAGATGGTGCAATTTGGCTTTCAAAAGATAAGTATAGTGTACAGAATTTTTGGCAATATTGGAGAAATACAGCTGATGAAGATGTAATTAGGTTCTTATATCTTTTCACTGAAATAAATATTAATGAAATTAAAAATTATGAAAAATTTGATGGTTCTGATCTCAATAAAGTCAAAATTATATTAGCTAACGAAGTAACAAAAAATTGTCATGGAGAAAATGAGGCAAAAAATGCAGAAAGAGAAGCAAATAAAATTCTTGTAAAAAAAAGCTTAGATTTAGAAACTATTTCAAAATGTGAAAATAAGATTATTTTAAATGAAAATCAAACAATAAACATTTCAGTTAAACAAGCTTTAGTTGAACTTAAACTATGTAATTCAAATAGTGAGGCAAAAAAATTAATTATCCAAGGAGCTGTAAAATTAAATGACAAAACAGTAACAGACAAAGATTTTTTAGTAAATAATGATTGCTTCATTAACAACGAAATTAAATATGTTGTAATTTACGTGGGGAAAAAAAAGTATGGAGTTATTCAGTTAATTAGCTAAAAAGTTTTTAAAAAGATTAGGAATAAAAACAGAAATTGGATTGTAAGATATGTCATATTCCCCTTCTTTTTTTTCAATTTTAAAGCTTGCTCCAAGCAACCCATCTTCGGGAGAGCCAGCTGTTATAATATCTCCAACTATTGGAAAATTAGTTATCAGAGTATTAAGAGTATATGCGGGAATTATTGTTCCTGTAGTTAAAAAATAGTCATTATTCAACCCTACAACTGTATCAAAACTTAAACCTAACTCACTTCCCTTAATAAGACTATCAATTAATCTTAACTTATTTGGAGAAAACTCATATCTGCTAGTAAAGTCTTCAAAAATTATTCCACCGTCTTTCAGTTTTTGGGTTAACCCTTTAATTGAAAATAGTGTTATAAAATCAGCAAAAAGGGGCGCATCAAGAAACACAAAATCTTTTCCAGCAATATTACCTATATAATTTCCTGAGTCAGGTGATTTTTCACCCTCAATTTTTAAACTTCCTTTATTTAAATCCAAATTAATATCAAGAATATTAAATAACCTTGGTGCATAATTTGATTCTAAAAAAAATTTCTTTTTCTTATTCTCATTAAAAATTTGAATTTTATGATAATCTTTTTCACCATTTAGCTCAACATTAAGATCAGAAAACTCAAAATTTTTTTTTTTGAAGCTTATAATTGGTTTTAAAAAATTATTTTTAGCCAATACTAATTTTTCAATATCAATATTAAAATCTAAATTACTTATATCAGAAAAAAAAGATTTTTCTTTAAAATCAATTTTCTGAATAGAAAGTTTATTTCCTGATAATTTTGCAACTGAGTTTTTTAAGTCTAAATCCATTTTAAAATCTTGAATTGGAGTTAAAAACTTATTAATTTTTAAAGACAACAAACCTGAGTTTGAAAAAATTGTATTAATCTCAATGTCCAAGTTATTTGTTTTTAAATCAAAAAAACCAGAATATTTTTTATCATAAGGATTTACCAAGAGTCTAACTTTACCATCACTAAAAACTGATTTTTCACCCAAAAAATATGAAATTAGATTAAGGTTTTCAGTATTACCAATTACTTCAATTTTATATTCATCATCGTAACTATTAATAATAAAATCTAAATCTAAAACTCCTGATATTTGATCTATTATTCCAGGAAAAAATTCAAGAATATTTTTTCCATCATATAAAAGATTACCTTTGATCTCATCCACAAATTGATCTTTAACTTTTTTTTGCTCTCCTTGGAATTTTAAAGGAGAGTTTTTAATTTCACCACTTCCAGAATAATTTATAAAATCTGAATTAACGTCAATATCTAAATCTAAATTTACAATTGAATAATCTTCATAAAGATTTTGTAAAAAGCCATTTGAAAGATTTGCGATTGATGAATAATTTATTTGTTCTACCGCAAGGTCAACTAATAGTGGAAATTGTAAGTTTAAAGTTAAATCTACCTCTCCAGTAATTTTTTCTAATTTCGAATAATTTTTTTTTTCTATGGTAGTTAAATTTAAATATTTTACTACATCCTCATTTTGGGAAATTATATCAAGTGATATGTCAGCTTGCTCAAAATCAGTATTTAAGTCATAAAGACTTACTATACCAGATTTTAAATTAAGATTATTTGATTGTCCTGATTTAATATCAAATACTACTTTATCTTTAAAAATCCTTGCTAGCCCGTTAATATTTTTTACTGAAGGCATCGATTCCATATATGAGATTTCAACATCTTTACATTCAAAATTTCCTTTAAGATCTTTTGTTTCAAACTTTCCTTTTCTAAACTCAGTTTCTATTTCAATATTAACATTTTCTATTTTACCCTTTGAGTTTTTCACCATCCAGTCATAAGTAGATTTACCAACGTTCTTTGGCCAAATTTTCAATAGATTAGACACAGGAATTTTATCAATTCCCAGATAAAAAAGGGATAAACCATCAGGTTTTTTTTTAAATCCAATCTTGAGTAAAGATTGGTTTACAAAAAAGTTTGATGAAATATCAATGTTGTTATTTTCGAATGAACCAGTTAACAAATCCTCACTAAATTCAATTTTCTTTGTACCAGAAAAAGTTAAATATTCTACATTTCCATCTAAATTTAAATCAAAGTCTAAATTATTAATTTCTTTAATATTTTTACCATTTATTTCAGCCTTACCGGAAATTATTAAATCATTGAGGGAAACATGGTCTTCAGCAAAAAATGACTCAACAAACTCAACATTAAAGTTATTGGCCTCTAAAGATGAGGAAAAATTATTATGATTAGAAATCATAAAACTTAAATTTTGATTTGGGTTGTTATACTGACTAAGTAAACCTTTGAGATTTTTCTTATCGTATATCAAATCAATTACATATTCAAACTTGATATTGTTTTTATCGAAAATAATTAATCTATTATTAATAACCTCTATCTCTGAAAAAAAGTTAACTAAATCAATATTTTTAAAATTGTCTATTTTTTCGAGAGTTGTTGAAGAATTGGTTTTTAGATCTGAGTTTTTTTTATCCCGAAAAGAAAGTTCTCCGTCAAATAATTTTAAAGATGTATTGAAAAAATCCTTTGATAAACTTATGTCCAAGCTAATCATAATAGTTGGGAAAAAAAAATCGCTAATTAAAATATCTTCTATTAGAAATTCAAATTTTTTGGATATTTTATTAAAGCTTATGTAAATATTACCTATTTCACGTACATTTTTTTTTTTTAAAATCTGACTTTCTCTGTCAAATAAATCTAGAATATTTATTTTCATGGGTTTCTCTGAAACAATTAAAGTAAAAGAAAATAAAAAAGTAAAAACTACTAAAAAGAGTATTGAAAAAAAAAATGAAAAATTCTTTAAAAATTTAAAATTCATAATATATTACAATACTATAACAATTATCCATTAAATATTATTAAATAAATTCTTATGAATATAAACGATAAATTAAATGATTTTAATTTTAAGATCGATGAAAATAAAATCATAAATACCAAAGATTTAAAAGGCCAAAACCTAATCATATATTTTTACCCTAAAGATGACACACCTGGTTGTACAGTTGAAGCAATAGAATTTTCAAAATCAAAAAATAAATTTACCAAACTTAATACAAGAATTCTTGGTGTTTCAAAAGATAGTATAGAAAAACACAAGAAGTTTATTACAAAGCATTCTTTAACAATAGACCTTATTTCAGATGATATATCTATATGTGAAAAATTTGGTGTTTGGGTTGAAAAATCAATGTATGGTAAAAAATATATGGGCATTGAGCGCGCTACATTCTTATTCGATGAAGATTTAAAGCTTATAAAAGTATGGAGAAATGTGAAGGTAAAAGGACATGTTGATGAAGTTTTAAATTTTGTTAAAAATTTAAATTAACTTAACGCAATCAATTGGCTCTCTAAAAGTTTATCTAAATTACCATTTAAAACAGCAATCACATCTGATACTTCAGTTTTCGTCCTATGGTCTTTAACCATCGTGTATGGTTGCATTACATATGATCTAATTTGATTACCCCAACTAATCTCATTCTTTTGAGATCTTTTTTTTTTATTTTCCTCTTCTTCCTTAACTAATTCCAACTCATATAATTTTGACTTTAGCATTTCCATAGCAGTAGATTTATTTCTATGTTGAGATCTATCATTTTGACATTGAACAACAATTTTCGTGGGAACATGAGTTATTCTTATTGCACTATCTGTTGTATTTACATGCTGTCCTCCAGCCCCTGAAGCTCTAAAGGTATCAATTTTCAGATCCTTATCTTCAATTTTAATATTAACTGTATTATCAACTTCAGGATAACAAAATACTGAGGCAAAACTTGTATGTCTTCTGGATTGAGAATCAAAAGGAGAGATTCTTACTAACCTATGAATACCATTTTCTAATTTTAACCAACCATATGCTTTTTCACCGTCAATCTTTAATGTTACAGATTTTAGTCCTGCCTCATCTCCAACATTCTGGTCTATAATTTGTAATTTAAAGCTTTTTGATTCAGCCCATCTAGAATACATCCTTAGTAACATCTCAACCCAGTCTTGAGCTTCAACACCCCCTGCCCCAGAATGAATCTCTAATAGAACATTTTTTGAATCAGCCTTTCCAGACATTAAAGTTTCAATATGCAGTGTATTTGCGTCTTTTTCTATTACTTTTAATTCATTTTCTAACTCTAAATACATATCGGCATTAGTATTTTCATCGATAATTTTTAAAAGTTCAATTGTATCTTCATAGGATTTTTCGAGTTCACCAATTGATTTTAAAAAGTTAGAAAGATAGTTAAGTTTCTTCAGATCTTTATTTGTTTTTTCGAAATCATTCCAGTTATCTTTATTTTCTAAGTTATTCTTTAGACTAAGAAGATTTTCATTAATTTTCTTTTTTTCAAACAAACCCCCTTAGGTTTTTTAATAAAACCTTAATATTATTAGACAATTCCATAATTTCATATTTCATTAATAAAATCCTTTAAATTGAAAACCATCAGTGGAATCTTTTTTAATATCGTATTTATTCTGAAAATCAAAGTTGTTTTTGAAAGACTCAGTTATGAAATTTTGATTACTAGGTTTACCAGTAGCTATATCGACGTTAATAAATTTTATTGATTTTGGAATATTAAATGGTTTAGGAACGTAACTCTTATATACATTTTTAAAGAAATCATGGAATATAGGTGCTGCTACTTTTGAACCTGTTTCAAATTTTCCTAAAGATTGTGGAACATCGTGCCCAACAAAAACCCCAACCGTTAATTCTGATGAAAACCCAATAAACCATGCATCCTGGTTTTCATTAGTAGTACCAGTTTTACCAGCAATTTGATACTCGAAACTATTGATATTTTTTGCAGTTCCTCTTTGTATGACTCCCATTAAAAAAGAAATCATTTGGTAGGCAGATTCTTCTGAAAACACCCTATTAGTATTGTGTTTAATCTCTGGTTTCGGTAACTCAAATATTAATGAACTGGTCAGAGAATCATCATTTTCAAATGAACAGTTTACACATTTTCTTTTATCACCTTTAAATATAATTTTTCCAGAATTATCATATATAACATCAATTAACCTTGGAGAAATTAGAAACCCTCCGTTAGCGATTGATGAGTACGCAGAAGTTATTTTCAACAAAGAACTTTCTAGTGAACCCAAAGAGCTAGAAATTAAAAAAGGAAAATCATCATAAATATCAAGTTTTTTTGATAACTCAGCTATTTTATCTAAACCAACTTGATCAGAAAGTCTTATTGTCATGAGGTTTCTTGACTTTTCTATACCAAGTCTCAAAGTACTTAGCCCATAAAATTTTTCTCCATAATTAGTTGGTCTCCAAACTCCATCTTTTGAATGGTCATCAATTACGAAGGGTGCATCAAGTATTCGGCTAACTGGCGAGTATCCATTTTCAAGTGCAGTAATATAAACAAATGGTTTAAATGAAGACCCAAGTTGTCGATTAGCTTGAGTAACTCTATTAAATGATGAACTAGAGTCATACCCGCCTACCATAGCAAGAACTCTTCCAGTTTTATTTTCAATCACAACCATACCACCATTTACTTTTGGAATTTGACTTAATTCATATTTACCGAATTTTTTATTGAGAGAAATTACAATAACGTCTCCTCGTTTAAAATATTTCTTACAATTAATTTTTTCAGATTTTAATATAGTCATTTGGTCTCGACTAATAGTTAAAGTTTTTTGATTTTTAGTAATAACTTCAATCAATTTTGGCTTTATTTTCTTTACGATTGCTATCTCATCCTTGTAAAGACCAGCAGGTTGCTTGTAATTAGAAATAGTCTTAACCCATTCAAAATTTTGATCTACCTTAAAACTATTAATTGGTCCATACCATCCTGACCTTTTTGAGTAATTTTTTAATCCTTTACGAAATGAATCTTCAGCTGCAACTTGTAATTTTTCATTTATTGTAGTCATTATTGTTAGTCCGCTATCGTAAAGTTTCTGTTCATTAAATCTTGAAATTATTTCTCTCCTGACTTCTTCTTTAAAAAAAGAGGCTTTATTATTTAAAATTTTTTTACTTTTTGATAACACAAGTTCTTCACTCATTAATGATGAATATTCTTCAAGTTTTATAAATTTTTCATCCAACAGTCTTTTTATAACCCAATTTCTTCTTTTAAGAGCCCTAATCGAATTTCGATAAGGGTTATAGGTGGAGGGAGCTTTTGGTAATGCAGCCAACATTGCCATTTCATGAACCTTAAGATCAGTCACAGACTTATTGAAATAATTTAATGATGCTGAAGCAATTCCATAAGAACCGTTACCTAAATATATTTCATTAAGATACAATTCCATTATTTGTTCTTTACTAAGAACTCTCTCCATTCTCAAAGCTATTATTATTTCTTTAATTTTTCTGGTGTAAGATATTTCATTGGTTAGCAAAAAGTTTTTAGCAACTTGCTGAGTTATTGTAGATGCACCCTGTAATCTCTTGTCAGTAAAAGTGTTAGAGACATTTTTTAAAAAGGCCCTTAAAATTCCTCTATAATCAATCCCATCGTGCTTATAAAAATTTATATCTTCTGATACTAAAAAACAGTTAATCAGTTCAGTAGGAATATCCTCGTATTTAATAAATACTCTATTTTCATTAGAATAATCTTCCAAAAAATTACCATTTGCTGTATAAATTTTTGAAACCAATCTAGGTTTATAAGATGAAAGCTTATCAAAACTGGGAAGATCTTTACCAAAAAAAAATAATATAAATACTGTAAAAAAAAATACGGAAAATAAAAGTATTAGAATTGAATAAAAAACATTTATAAAACTTTTTGACATCATTATTAATTATTTAATTATTCTTTTCAATCCAATCAAAGTAATTTTTAACAGCTTTTACTATATTCGACGTGATTTTTTTTTGATAACTACTACTAACTAAAAGTTTAGAGTCCTCTCTATTTGACAAATATCCCATTTCAATTAAAACTGATGGTATATCAAGCGATTTTAAAACAGCAAAACCTGCGAATCTATGAGCTCTTTTTAACAAATTCATTTCATTTTTTATATCTTTAATTAAAAAATTAACCAAATGACTTGACTGGTTTAAAGTTTCTCTTTTTGTAAGGTCAATTAAAATATTAGTCACCTCTGAACTTTCAGCAGATAGGTCAATATTTCCTAAAAAATCTGATCTATTTTCTCTCCTAGCCAAGTCCTCTGCTTCCTTATCAGATGCTTTTTCTGACAATGTGTAAAGTGATATACCTCTCGTCCTCCTACTTTTATTAAAGTCAGCGTGTAATGAAATGAATATATCAGCATTACTATTTTTGGCAATCTTTGTTCTTTCTCGTAATTTTAAATAAACATCTTTTTCTCTTGTTAATATTACATGAAATTCATCGTATTTGCTAAATTCTTTTTTTAATAATAAAGCAACTTTAAGTGTTATATTTTTTTCAAAAATTTTAGTAATGCCAACAGCACCCGAATCCCTTCCGCCATGACCAGGGTCTACAACGACTATTTTTCTTTTTTTTACTTTATTTTTATAATCAATAACGACTCTAGCGAACTCATTATTTTTTTTTTTAAGAAAATAGATATTAGGAGAATGAATATCTCTATTAAAAACTAAAATTATTGAATTACTTGCTGTATCAAAATTTATTTCTTTTAAATCATTATTTTTTGTGAATGTCTTTTTTAAAGACAAGTTTTTATCAAATTTAATTTCAATTTTGTTTTTTGAGACCTTATTTTTAAAGGTAATATCATTAGAAATATCAAAGACAATTCTTTTAACTTCAGCGTTCGAACCGTATCTAACATTATTAATTTCTAACGAAAATAATTCGTTGCTGTAAAAAAGAAATAAAAAATATATTATAGTTTTTATGATTAATTTCAATTTAAGTTTTTTAGTTTAATTATACTAAATATAGTGGTTTTTTTACAAAAAAAAACAATATGTTCTTTTTTTTTTTGTAATTTGTTGATTTTTTATTAATAATAAAAGTAAAGTTTAAAGGAATTATAATGAAACAAATGCTAATTGATGCTAACCAAAATGATGAGGTTAGAGTTGCCATAGTCGATAAAAATGATTTGATTGATTATGAGTCAGAAAGTTTTAAGAATAACAGAGTAAAAGGAAATATTTATCTAGCAAAAATTATTAGAGTTGAGCCTTCACTTCAGGCAGCTTTTGTTGATTATGGTGCTAAGAAACACGGATTTTTGGCCTATAACGAAATTCATCCTGACTACTTTAAAATACCAACTGCAGATAAGAAAAAATTATTAGAGCAGGAATTTAATGAATCGCAAAACCTTAGTATTAACGAAGATGAAGAAAATTTCATCGATGAAAATTTTAACGAAGATCAAGAAAACAATAATCAAATAGAAAAAAACAAAAATGATAAAGGTGAAGGTTTTCTTTCAAAAGTATTTGATTTTTTCAATTACAAACCAATTGATGACTACCCTCAATCAAGAATTAAAAGAAAAAGACACTTTAGAGCTCCCAAAAGAAACAAAAATGTTATTTTTCACAAAAAATATAGTATTCAAGAAGTAATTAAAAGTAACCAAGTAATTTTAATTCAAGTTGTTAAAGAAGAAAGAGGAAATAAAGGTGCAGCTGTAACAACTAGACTTTCATTAGCTGGAAAGTATTGTGTATTAATGCCCAATACTAATAAGGGTGGAGGTATTTCTAGAAAAATTATTGATTTAAAGCTAAGAAAAAAATTAAAAGAGGTGTTGAACAAACTAAAAATAGAAGCTGGCATGGGTGCTATTATCAGAACAGCTGGCGAAGCAATGGGCTTAAAAGAAATTAAAAGAGATTATAATTCACTGATAAAGTTATGGAAAGAAATTACATCCAAAACAATAAAATCTAATGCACCATGTTTAATTCACGAAGAAGATAACTTGATTAAAAGGTGTCTTAGAGACTATTTTGATGCTTCTTATGAATCTGTTTTAATCAACGATAAATTTATTCTCTCTAAATGCAAAGAAATTGTGAAACAGTTTATGCCTAATTCTGTTAAGAAGTTAAAGTTATATAGAGATAAAAAGCCTATTTTTTTTAATCATGGAATTGAAAAAAAAATAGTAGATATTAACAACCCAAATGTAGATCTGAAATCAGGTGGATATCTTGTAATAAATCAAACAGAAGCGCTTGTTGCAATTGATATTAATTCAGGTAAATTTACAAAAAATCGAAATATTGAAGATACAGCATTCCAAACCAACCTTGAAGCGGCAGAAGAAATCAGCAGGCAAATTAGGATTAGAGATTTAGCAGGTCTAATTGTTATTGACTTTATAGACATGCTAGACAGAAACCATAATTTTAAAGTTGAAAAGAGACTTAAAGATTACTTAAAAAATGACAGAGCAAGAGTCCAGGTAGGAAGAATAAGTAATTTTGGTTTACTAGAACTTTCAAGACAGAGATTAAAAGTTAATGAGGACTCAAAAGTTTCAATCAAGTGCTCACATTGTAATGGATATGGAAGAGTACCTTCCATTCATTTTTTAACAAATCAACTGATCAGAGTATTTGAAGAACTTACTTATGACAAAAAAAAAGAAAATGTTCACATAGTATGTAGTAAAGAATTAAAGTCACTACTTGAAAAAAGCTCAAGCTCAAAAATTTTAGAAAAAAGAAAAGGTAGTATCATAGTAGAAGAAGAGCTTAAGGAGTTAGACTTTATAATTTGCAAGCAAAATGAAGTTATTTTAACTAACATAGAAAAAGAAATTGATTCGGAAAAATTAAGCAATTTAATAAAAGGAAAAAAAATAATAAAAAATAATAAAAATGATCAAAGAATTAAAAAAACAAAAGGCTTTCAAAAAGACAACTCACTAATATCTAGTTCTAAAGAAAGTATTCAAGATTCAAAGGAACAAAATATCATATCGAATAAAAGAAAGAGTTACAGACAAAAAGTGAAAGACTTTAAGAAAAATAAATTAAAAGGTAAAGATTCAAATGACATTCCAAAAAATAATAAAAATTTCGAAGTTATCAAGAACCAGGGTAACCAGGAAAAAAGACAAGGTTGGTGGAATCAATAGTTTTCTTTAAACCAATTTTTTAATTTATTTACTGCCTCAATAACTTTTTGGTTGTCAATTGAAAAGGCAAGTCTCAAAGTCCTGTGTCCAAACTTTTTATCAAAGTCAGTGCCTGGTGTAAGTGCAATACCTGTTTCCTTCAAAATCTTTTTTGTAAGTACCTCTGAATTTATATTGAAATTTGTAATATCCAAGTAAAAATAAAAAGCTCCATCAGGTTTTATAAAATTTAACCCTTTTATTTCAGACAATAGTTTATAAATTTGCTCTCTTGAAACTGAGTATTTTTTTACTACATCGTTTAATTCATCGATACATTCAAAAATTTTAACTGCAGAATATTGTGCAATATTTCCCGATGAAATAAAAAGATTTTGAGATAACTTTAAAAAGCTTTCTCTCAATGAATCAGGAATAATTGCCCAACCTAACCTCCATCCTGGCATTAAAAAATACTTTGAAAAACTATTTATTACTATGGCTTTTGGACCAAAATTTAATATTGATTTTGATGGTTTTTCAAATTCAATTCCGTGATAAATCTCATCAGATATTAGTGAAATATTATTTTTGCAACAAAAATTATAAATATAACCTAACTCCTTATTTGAGAAAACCTGACCATTAGGGTTGTTTGGGTTCGAGATAATTAAACCATCTAAATTCTTAAATTTTTCAATTTGTTTAAAATCAATTTTACAAATCTCAGAATGTTTAGAGAATATTTCAATAACCTCAATATTTAATGATTTTAAAATATTTCTGTAAGCAGGATAAGTGGGATTAAATATTCCAACTTTTTTTTCTTTATCAAAACAAGAAATAAAAGATAACAAAAATGCTCCTGAGGATCCTGTCGTAACGAAAATATTATCGTGACTTATATCAAGTTTATATTTAAATTTATAATAATTAGAAATTTTTTTTCTGAGCTCATTTATTCCATTTGAAGGAGTATAACCAGGTAAATTTGAATTAATAAGTTTCTTTACTTCATTTTTTACCATTAAAGGAGTAAGTTGTGGCGGTTCACCAAGTTCTAAGTGGTAAACCTTTTTTCCATGATTTTCCAAGTTACTTGCATCTGAAAGTAGCTGCATAACTTTAAATGCGTCAATATTTGATCTTTTTGAGGGAAAAAAAAATTTATTATTCATTTTAAGAAGTTAAAATATATATAAAATATATCATTCTATGCAAGCTTTCATAATTTTTTTAATCACAACTTTCTTCTTTTTTTCTGTCAAGTCTTCAAACTTAAATATTATTAGAGATGCTGAAACAGAAAACTTTCTAAAAGAAATCGCATACATTTTAATTAAAGATAACAATTTAGATTTAAATAATCTAAATTTTTTTATCGATAATAAGGATTTCATAAACGCATTTGTAATTCCTGGTCAAAAAATCTTCTTAACTAAAGGCCTGTTAATGAAAAGTAAAAAAATTGAAGATTTAGCAGGTGTAATTGCTCACGAAATAGGTCACATAATTGGGGGACATTTCTCAGATAAACTAAAAGCTGCAGAAAAGACTTCTATGATAAGTATAATTTCGTCAATTCTTGCAGCAGGAGCTATTGCAGCTGGTGCAGGTCAAGCAGGATCAGCAATTCTTTTAGGTGGTCAACAATTAGGTTCAGCACGTTTTCTTTCTTTTTCCAGATCACAAGAATCGTTAGCAGATCAAAATGCAATTAGGCTTTTAAAAAAATCGGGTTTCTCTTTACAGGGAATGTTAAATATTTTTAAAATTTTGGAAAAAAACGAAAATCTTAAGCAATTAAATCCTTATTTTTTAACTCATCCATTGTCGAGTGATAGAAAAAAAAATATATTTTTTAATCTTCAAGGTCAAAAAACTAAAAATTTTTCTCTTCTAGAGAAAAGATATAATTTAGTAAAAGCAAAAATAGATGGGTTTTTTTTAGACGATAAAAAGCTAAAAAAGATTTATGATGATAACAGTCAAATTGAGAGTTTGTATGCTTATACACTTAGAAATTATCGGGTTGGTAAAATCAATAAAGCCCTGAAGTTAGTTGATCAATGCATAAAAATTGATCAAAACAACCCTTATTTTTTTGAATTAAAAGGTCAAATACTTTTTGAAAATGGAATGATTACTGAATCAATTCCTCAGTTTAGGAAAGCAATAGGATTGAAACCTGATGAAAAATCATTCAAACTTTTTCTTGCAAAATCCTTGTATCATGTTAACGACAACAAAACATATTTAGAATCAATAAAAATACTTTGGTCTTATATTAAAGAAGACGACTTTCCATATGAAGCTTGGCACTATTTAGGATTGAACTATGGCAAATTAAAAAAACATGATTTTTCATCTTATGCATTGGCAGAAAAATATTTGTTAGTTAATCAAATAAAAAATGCTAAAATACATATTCAACGAGTTAAAAGGTTTACAAAAGATCCAGTGTTAAAAAATAAAATTATGGATCTTGAAAAAGAAATTTTAAAAAGAGAGTCTAAATGAAAAAAGTTTTAATTATCAATGGGCCTAACCTTAATATGCTTGGAAAGAGAGAGCCAGAAATTTATGGCAAAACTACTTTGAAGGAACTTGAAAAAATTTGTGAGGATGAATCAAAAAAATTTGACTATAATATATCATTCTTTCAAAGTAATTCAGAGGCTGAAATAATTGAGAAGATCCAGAAATGTCAAAACTACGACGGACTCATTATTAATGGAGGCGCATTTACTCATACATCAATAGCTATTCATGACGCACTAAAGGTTCTAAAAATCGCAAAAATTGAGGTTCACATTTCAAATATTTATAATAGAGAAGAATTTAGAAAAAAATCTTTTATTAGCCCAGCTGTAAATGGTATTATTGCTGGTTTTGGAATAGACGTATATTTAATAGCACTCGGATCACTGAGAAACTTATTTTAAAATGAATAGAATCAATAAAAAAATTTTAGAAGATATTGATATTTTGTCAAAAGCAATGGAAAAAAATAACTTGTTTGAAATCAAGTTTTCCGACGAAAGCGTTTCATATGAGTTAAAAAAATATCCCCGACATAACGTTAATAACCATAGTGATTTAAATACAATTGAAAACAAACCCATTATTGAAAAAGAAGTTAACCTTACAGAAAATGCTTTAAAGTCTCCAATGGTTGGTACAGCATACCTTTCACCAGAACCAAGTGCTAAAAAATTTATTGAAGAAGGACAAAATGTTAAGATTGGGCAAGTTTTACTTATAATTGAGGCAATGAAAACAATGAATGAAATTACTGCTGACAAAAATGGAAAAGTAAAAAAAATTTTCGTAAAAAATGAATCTCCTGTAGAGTTTGGTGAACCGTTAGTTTTAATTGAGTGATGCTAAAAAAAGTCTTAGTAGCAAATAGAGGAGAAATAGCCCTTAGAATTTTGAGAGCATGTAAAGAATTAGATATAAAAACTGTTGTAGTTCATTCAACTGCAGATGAAAAAGAAATGTTTGTAAGGTTAGCAGATGAAAGTGTATGCATTGGCCCCCCTCAAGTTAAAAACTCCTACTTAAATATACCTGCCATAATTTCTGCTGCAACAATTGCTAATGCAGACGCAATCCACCCAGGAATAGGAATGCTTTCTGAAAACTCAAATTTTGCAAAAATTATTACTGATCACGGTTTTAAATTTATTGGTCCAAAATACGAACATATTCAAAAAATGGCTAATAAGATTGAAGCAAAATCAATTGCTAAAAAAGTTGGATTACCAATTTTACCAGGAAGTAGTGATAATGTTTTAGATTATTTAGAAGCTAAGTCTATAGCTGAAGATATTGGATATCCTGTTATTATTAAGTCAACTAACGGAGGAGGAGGTAGAGGAATTAAAGTAGTTTTAAAAGAAAAAGAACTCAAAAATAATTTTCTTCTAGCAAAAAGAGAAGCAGAATTAAGTTTTGGTAGCAATCAAGTTTATATTGAGAAGTATTTATGTAACCCACGTCATATTGAAATTCAAGTGCTTTGCGATAATCATGGTAACGCCATTCACTTAGGAGAAAGAGAATGTTCAATTCAAAGAAGAAATCAAAAAATAATAGAAGAGTGCCCAAGCCCTGCAATAAGTGATAATGAAAGAAAAAGAATTTGTGAAACAACAATCAAAGCAATGAAGAAAATTGGTTATTTTAATATTGGAACAGTTGAATACCTCTATAGTGATGGAAATTTTTTTTTTATGGAAATGAATACCAGGTTACAGGTTGAACATACGGTTACGGAAGAAGTTTATAATATTGATATTGTTAAAGAGCAAATTAATATTTCTAGTGGAAAACAAATCGCTTTGAAACAGGAAGAAATTAAGAAAAAAGGGCATTCAATTGAATGTAGAATTAATGCAGAAAATCCTATAACACAATTACCTTCAACTGGTTTGATAAGAACATATCACCCACCAGGAGGTCCAGGAATAAGAATAGACTCGGCTCTTTACTCTGGCTGTAATATTAGCTCTTTCTATGATGGGCTCATTTCAAAATTAGTATGTAATGGAAATACAAGACATGAATGTATCATGAAACTAAAGAGAGCTCTTGATGAATACGTGATCGAGGGTGTTCAAACAAATATTCCAACCTTAAAGAAAATAATACAAACCAATGACTTTATCGAAGCTAACTTTGATATCAATTGGTTAAACGCTTCTATTAAGTAAAATGTTTCTATCTCCTAAAATTATTTTAGAAGGATATAATAAGGGTCTATTTCCAATGGCTGACTCTTTCAATGACCCTTTTATTTACTGGGTTGACCCTAAAGAAAGAGGAATAATTAAATTGAATGAATTTAAAATATCTAGAAGTTTAAAAAAAGAATTAAAAAAAAACTACTTTCATATCAAGGTTAATAAAAACTTCGAAAAAACAATAAATTTATGTGCAAGAAATCTTAACAGAAAGTCAACTTGGATAAATAATCAAATAATAGAAAATTATATTGAGTTATTTAAAATTGGGATTGCAAAATCAATTGAGTGTTTTGAAAATGACAAACTAATTGGTGGTTTATATGGTTTAATTGTTGGTAAAATATTTTGTGGAGAGAGTATGTTTAGTATAAAAAAAAATTCGAGTAAAATTTCAATGGTCTATCTTGCCGCTTATCTTATTGAGGGTGGGTTTAAGTATATTGACACTCAATTTTATTCGGAACATTTAAAACAGTTCGGAACAAAAAGAATTGAAAAGAAAAAATATTTAGAAATTTTATCACAACACGGAAAAGCATACTCAGTGTTTCCTGAAAAAATAAAAAAAAACGTACTAGAGTATTTCATATGATTTTTTTAAAAAAATAGGGTCATTTAATAAACATCCTTCAAGTTTAATATCAAAGGTAGGGTTAACAGGAACATTTAAATATTGACTCGATTTAAAAACCCAACCTAAAAAATGATTTTTATCTACCTTTGAATCAAGCTTATGGCTTATTAAAGCGATCTCGTCATCACTTCCTTCTTTTTCAATTTTCACACATCTAAAAATAATAATTTTGGCATTATCTAATTCCAAAGTTTGTGAAAGTGGAATATCATAAAAAACTTTTTCGGCGGTTATTTTATTTATAATTCTTAATTTAGCTCCCTGACATTCAACGTCAGAGGCTAATAATGGGAATTTAAGAAAAAAAAATATAAGGGATATATAGAAGAAAACTTTCAAATTATTTTCTCCCAAGGGAAAATTCAATTTTGTTAAGAAGATCTATAATTTTATTTTTAAAATCTTTTTCATCGCAACCAATTAATACTGCATCATCAAATGCATTTTGTATCAAAGTTTTTATTTCATTATAGTTTTCATTCAATACTTTATTGGTTTCATCACAAGAAATTATTTTATTATCTTTTGCTAGCCAAATAAATTTATCAACTTTCTTTTCCATTATTGCGTAGCAAGAAAAATTATTTTACTAACTTGATCTTCAATAGACTCATAATCCTCAACTTTTTTTATTTCTTCTTTTGCATTTAATATTTTACTTGAATCTCCACTTGGAGTGATTGATAAATATTTATTACCAAGAATACCATCACTAGCAATCTTTACAGTACTATCACTTGGTACATCAACTTCTTTATAAACACTAAAATCAATAACAGCAAAAAAATCCTGATCTAACGAGACATTTTTTATTACACCAATCTTAACTCCCCTCATTTTTACATCGTTTCCAATAATTATACCTCCTGCTTTTAAAAACTTTGCTCTTAAATCATAAGTTTCGTTACTTTCAGTATTGACATTAATAAATTTCATTAAAAAAGATATAGCTAGGATCAGGGTCATAAAACCAAGGATAGATTCAAGATAATTTTTTTTCATAATTTATTATTTTCTCCAATTTTTATTATATTGTCTAATAGATCTTGTAGCAAAATTGAATCTTCCACGTAAGAAAAGCTATCATTGCTTTTAAGGTATTCTTCTTCACCACCTATTTCAATTACCAAAAATTTCGAACCAAACAAACCATCCGTTTGAATAGATACTGAGGAATCGCGGGTAATTTTTAAATTTTCATTTACCATCATTGATATTTTGGGATAGTTATTATCAAGAACTATATCATTAACAAATCCTACACTAATTCCTGAAATCATTACATTATCACCAATATTTAGACCATCTATTTTATTAAATGTTGCAAAAAGATTTATCATGTTGTTCATGGTTTTCTTTCTATCAATTAACATTAAATCAAACATAAACACTATAAAGAAAAAACCTAAAAAGAATTTTGTAAAATTACTCATCAGGTCTCCAAATTGATGTTTTTTTGTATTTTTTATCATTACTTTCATTTAATTTATATTCATATGAGAAAGGTGTTCCCGTGAGATTTGGAGAATGGTTTTTTAACCAAGATGGCTTCGAAATTTTTTTTTCGGGTGGGTCCTCTTCAACATGATGCAGCCAAGCATTCCAACGTTGAGGGACTTTACTTGCCTCAACAATACCTTTGTAGATTATAAACCTTCTTTCTCTGAAATTATTTTTTGGAGAATGACTTTTTTTTGTAAAGTAAGTATTACCGTATTCGTCTTCACCAATTTTTTTAGCGAAGATTAAACAGTAAATCTTAAAAAAAATAGAGTTGTATGATAATCTCATTATTATAATATATATTAATATATACTTAATATAATGATTGATTTCAAAGAAATAAAAAAAATCACCAGTCTTTATCTAAAAAAAAACCAAAAAAAAATTAATGACTTAAGAAAAAATAACAATTTTGATTTGGAAATTCTTTTTAACGAATTAGTTGAAGAAATAAATACAAATATTAATAAAAAAAAATTAGTTAAAAATAATAATAGAGATAAGTTACCTCATAGAAGAAAGGGATACACTCAGAAGGCATCCATTAACAACCATAAGGTCTACCTAAGAACTGGTGAGTATATGGACGGATCTTTAGGAGAGATTTTTATTGACATGCACAAGGAAGGTGCAGCATTCAGAAGTCTAATGAATAATTTTGCAATAGCTGTTTCAATTGGTCTTCAATACGGGGTTCCGTTAGAAGAGTTCGTAGAAGCATTTACTTTCACTAAATTTGAGCCAAGTGGAGAAGTTAAAGGAAATGCGGAAATAAAGTTTTCAACATCAATTTTAGATTATATTTTTAAAGAGCTAGCTATATCATATCTTGGAAGAGACGATTTAAGTAATGAAAAGAGTAATCAAACAACTGAGCTCATTCCCGATTATGATAACTATAAAAATGAAGGTAAAAATGCTGAAAATGTACTTAAAAAGTTTACCAGCAAAGGATTTATAAGAAAAAAAGTTTTTGATGGTAATTTGACGCTAATTACAACAGAAAATTCTAAAAATGAAACAGATAAAATCAAAAAGATAAAAAGTTTTCAAGGAGACCCCTGTGATCGATGTGGGAATTTTACGGTTTATAAAGAAGATAAAAAAATTAAATGTCTTACGTGTCTTCATAATTTTGATGAGTAATTTTTTATCTAAAAAATTACTATCGTTAAATTTGAGTAGAGAAAGTGATGCTTTAAGTTTAGCTAACTACAAGCCATTCGTTGTTTTTGAAAAATTGGTTTTCATTTCAGGGCAACTACCTTTAAAAAAAAATAAAATAAGGTTTACAGGAAAAATTGATAAAGAATTATCAAATGAAGAAGCCCAACAATCTGTCTATTTATCTACTAATAACCTATTATGGAATTTAAATGATGTAATTGATGAATTCAAAATTAACCGAATAAAGTGTATTAATTTAAAAGGATACTTTAATTGCACGGAAGCTTTTAAAAACCATTCTATTTTACTTAATTTGTGTTCTGATTTAATGATAAAAGTCTTTGGGGAAGTTGACGGTAGCCACTCAAGAAGTGTAATTGGGGTAAGTTCTCTGCCGAAAGAATCACCAGTTGAAATTGATGGAATTTTTGGAATTTTAGATTAAATATAGGTTTAACAATGAAAATTTCTACAATTTCGTCAATTGAAGATAGTAAAACTTTTTGCGAAAAATTCTTTGAAGACTCATCACCATTTATTTCTTTTGAATTTTTTAAATGTTTAGAAAGAACAGGATGTACAAATTTTGATACTGGATGGGAGCCAGAACATTTAATTATAGAAAATAATAGAAAAAGTATTGGTTTTATTCCAAATTTTAGAAAACAAAATTCAAATGGAGAGTATATTTTTGATCATGTATTTGCAAATGCTCATCATCAAATTGGTACAAACTACTATCCCAAATACCTGTCAGCAATTCCATTTACGCCTGTCACAAAAAATAAAATTATTTATAGTGAAAAAGAAATTGATACAAAACAGTTATCTGAGGTTTTAAAAAAGTATTGTACTGAAAAAAAAATCTCATCATTTCATTTTAACTTTATTGATAAGAAAAAATCAGAACTTCTTGATACTCATGGTTTTTACCAAAGAACAGGAATTCAGTATTATTGGTATAATAGAAATTATGAAAATTTCAGTTGCTTTTTAAAAAATTTAAAAACAAAAAAAAGAAAGAATATTGTCAAGGAAAGAGAAAATTTAAAAAAAAATGATATTAATCTAGTCATAAAAAGGGGTGATGAAATATGTATTGAAGATATAAATCTTTTTTTTGAATGTTATCTTAACACAATAGACAAGAAATGGAGTATCGCTTACCTAAAACACTCTTTTTTTGACCAACTTTTAAGATCAACTGTTAAACAAAAAATTGTTTTAATTCAAGCATTTCAAAAAAATAAATTTGTTGGTTGCTCACTTCATTTTATTGGTGAAAAAACTTTATATGGGCGTTATTGGGGTTGCTTAAAAGAAATTCCATTTTTACATTTTGAACTTTGTTATTACAGTGCAATCGAATTCGCAATTAAGAATAATCTTAAAAAAGTAGAGGCTGGTGCGCAAGGTGAGCACAAAATTGCAAGAGGATATGAACCTACATTAACATATAGTAATCATTGGTTTGGAAATACAAAACTTAATCCACTTATAAAAAGTTTTTTGGTTGAAGAAAAAAAAAAGGTAAAGGATACTATAAATTACCTAAACAAATTTTTGCCATTTAAGTTGAGAGTTTAATTTTTTTTTTATGCGAATTAATTTTTATTAAAAATTTTTCACTCTTACTATTATAATCAATATTAATTACCCCTGAAGGAGTTCTTGTTTTTAAAAGAATTTCTGAAAGAGGTATCTTAATCTTTTCTTGGATAACACGTGCCATTGGTCGAGCTCCATTGATAACGTCAAAGCCCAACTCTTGAATTCTACTTTTTGCAGAAACTGTTACATTAAGAGTTAAATCTTTATCGACTAATTGTGATTCTAGCTCCATTAAAAACTTTTCAACAATCTTGATCGATTCTTTTTTACCTAGCTTATCAAAATTAATTATTGCATCTAATCTATTTCTAAACTCTGGACTAAAAAAGCTGTTAATTTCTTTTTCATTATCGGTAGCACTAAAATTTGCTAAAAAACCTACTTTTTCTTTTATAATTTCATTTGCACCTACATTACTTGTCATTATCAAAATTACGTTTGTAAAATCTATTCTTTTTCCCATGTGGTCAGTTAATCTACCGTAATCCATTATTTGAAGTAAAATATTAAACACGTCTGGATGTGCTTTCTCAACTTCATCAAGTAACATTACTGAAAAAGGTGATTTATCTATAGCATCAGTTAACTGACCGCCTTGGTCATAACCAACATATCCAGGGGGAGCTCCAATAAGTTTTGAAACACTATGCCTTTCCATATATTCTGACATATCAAATCTTATAAAGTTAATTTTCATTGTGTTAGCAAGTTGTTTTGCAAGTTCAGTTTTTCCAACCCCAGTTGGACCCGTAAAAAGAAATGAACCAATAGTTTTATCCTGGTTTCTTAAACCTGTTTTGGAAAGTTTAATTGCCGATGATAAAGCATTAACAGCTTTGTCTTGCCCAAAGATAAGTGTTTTAAGGTCTCGTTCCAAATTATTTAACTTAACCCTTTCATCGGATTTAATTGTGTTCTCAGGGATGTTAGCTATTTTTGATATTGTTTCTTGAATATCTGAAACACTTACTTTTTTTATTTTCTTTTTAAGGTTTATTTTAACAGATGCCGCAGTTTCATCAATTAGGTCTATTGCTTTATCCGGTAGCTTAGAATTAAGTAAATATTTTTTTGATAAGTTTACGGCTTCAGAAAAACAATCGTCATCAAATTCAACAGAATGAAACTTTTCATAAAACTTTTTGACCCCTTTTAGAATGTTTACAGAATCTTCAGAAGATGGTTCTTCAACATCAATTTTTTGGAACCTTCTACATAGAGCTCTATCTTTTTCAAAATAATTTCTATACTCGCTATAAGTTGTTGATCCGATACATTTGAAACTTCCTTTTGTAAGGGCAGGCTTTAAAATGTTGGATGCATCAATAGATCCTGAATTTGTTCCCCCAGCACCAATAATTGTATGGATCTCGTCTATAAATAAAATATTGTTATTTTTTGATTCAAAGAAACTCATCAATTTTTTTAATCTTTCTTCAAAATCACCTCTAAATCTAGTCCCTGCCAAAAGCCCACCTAAATCTAATGAATATATAGTTGAATCGGAGAGAGAATCTGGAACATCTCTTTTAAAAATTCTTAATGCAAGTCCTTCTGCCAATGCTGTTTTACCGACACCTGGGTCACCTACAAATATAGGGTTATTTTTATTTCTTCTTGATAAAATGTGAACTGCTCTAAGTATCTCGTTATCTCTTCCGATGATGGGGTCTATTTCGTTATTTTCAGCTTTTTTATTAAGATTGATACAATATTTATCTAAAAAGCTCTGAGAATCTCTATCGTTTTTAACAAAAGTCTCATCATTTTCTTTTTGATCAACATAGGAGAATTTTTCTTCTTTTTTTTGTCCATGAGAAATATAATCAACTACATCTAATCTGTTAAGGCTTTGTTTTTGTAAAAAATATACAGCGTGTGATTCTCTTTCACTGAAAATTGAAACTAATACATTTGCAGCAGTTGCCTCTTCTTTACCTGAAGATTGAACATGAATTACTGCTCGTTGAATAACTCTTTGAAAGCCAAGTGTGGGTTTAACTTCTTGTAATTGTAAATTGACTAAATCTTTAAGTTTATCTTTTATGAAAATTTCCAAATCTTTTTTAAGGAGCTCAGCATCTACATTACATGCATTAAAAATTTCTTTAACATCAAAATCATCAATCATTGAAAAAAGAAGATGTTCTATAGTCATGAATTCGTGTTGAAAAGATTCCGCACAAGCTTTACTCCTTTGAAGTGTTTTTTCTAGTTCATCAGATATCATTATTCAGGCTCCATTATACACTTTAAAGGATGTTGATCATGCTTTGCCATTTTTAAAACAGTAAAAACCTTTGTTTCTGCAATATCTTTCGTAAATATGCCACAGACACCTGAACCTTTATTATGAACCATCAACATAATATTAACTGCTTCAGATTCCGATTTGTTAAAAACTGCTTTTAAAAGTTTAACTACGTATTCCATAGGAGTATAGTCATCATTTAAGAGAATCACTTTAAAGAGCTTAGGTTTTTGTAATTTTTTTTTTTGCTCAACTAAAATTTGTGAGGATGGAATTTTTAACTCGTCATTCATTACTAACCTTTAATATTAAATTAATTAATCTTATTTTTATTTTCAAGAAATTAATTTTTCAGTTATATCAACCTCAAATTCGGATAATTCATTTTTAACTGTTCTTTTTTGAAACTCAAGACCTTTCTCTGTAAGTGATTCACATCTTAAAACAATCGCGGGTTGAGTATTGGACGCCCTTAACAACCACCAACCATCTTTTTCAGAAACTCTTACACCGTCAATATCTGTAATTTTTTTTTTACTTTTTTTTTGTCTCTCAGTAATTTTTTTTATGATATCAAATTTTTTATTGTCATCGCAATCAATTCTAATTTCAGCAGTGTTGAATACACTTGGTATTTCATCAACTAAATCTGATAGTTTTTTTTCATTATTATCAATAATTTCTAAAACTTTTATAGCAGCAAAAAAAGCATCATCAAAACCATAGTAATCCTCGGCAAAAAAAATGTGACCACTCATCTCTCCAGCTAAATCCGCATTCAATTTTTTTAAATTATTTTTAACATGGCTATGACCAGTCTTTGACATAAATATCTCTCCCCCAAGCCTTTCAACCTCATCGAATAGAACTTGGCTACATTTTACATCAGCTATAACTTTACATTTTTTTGATTTCAACATTTCTTTTGCTAGAAGAAGTAATAACTTATCTCCAGAAATAACTCTTCCTTTATCATCAATAACCCCAAGTCGATCACCATCACCGTCAAATGCAAACCCTACATTATATTTTAAATCTAAAAGTCTATTTTTACAAAAAAATAGGTTTTTTGGATCCGATGGATCAGGATGATGATTGGGAAAAGTTCCATCAATGGTACTAAATAATAATTCATGCTTTCCATTAATTTTTTTTGCGAGACATTCCATCACATCTCCTGCTGCTCCGTTACCAGAATCCCATATTATATTTATTTTTTTTTTTGATTAAAATTTTTTATCAATCTTTTTACATATTTGTCTATTAGGCTAAATTCTTTCACTGATCCATTCATTTTTTTAAAATTGAATTTTTTTGCTTTTTTACTAAGTTCGATAAGATCTGCTCCAAAGAATGGTTTATTGTTCAGAACTATTTTAAAACCGTTATGATCCTTTGGGTTATGAGACCCCGTAACTATTATACCTCCATCAGCAATTAACTCAAAGCAAGAGTAGTATAATAATGGTGTAGGAACCAGGCCAATTTCATTAACATTAACACCTGAATCAACTATTCCCTTAACTAATTTTCTCTTAAGGTTTATCGAGGAAAGTCTTCCGTCGTAAGCAACATTAACAGTTTTATTTACTCCAACCTTTAGTCCAAATAAATTTCCCAATATTTCAGCATCTTTATCAAACAAAGTTTCATTATAGACACCTCTTATGTCGTATTCTCTTATTATAGTATTATGGAATGAATGAAATTTTATATCAGTCAAGGTTTCTTCCCAGTGAATAATATTCAAAACCTATATTTTTGACCTCCTCAGGGTTATAAATATTCCTTAAATCAATTATAATGGGTCGATTAAGCAACTTTTTAATTTTTTTTAGGTCTAAAGCTCTAAATTGGTTCCATTCCGTAAGAATAACTAACGCATCGGATTTTTTACAAGCATCATATGAATCGTTGCACCATTCGATATTTTTACTTAATTTTTTAAAGATAATTTTTGCTTCATTCATACCTTCAGGATCAAAAAGTTTTAAAAAACATTTATTTTTTATTAGCTCTGGTACTAAATCAAGACTAGGACTATCTCTCATATCATCAGTATTGGGCTTAAAAGTCAGACCAAGAATTGAAATTTTTTTTCTTTTACAGTCATCTAAAGCATTAAGTATTCTTTTATACATATTTTTTTTTCTATTTTTATTACTTTTGACAACATGCTCAACTAAGTTTAATGGCGAGCCACTATCTTGAGCAGTTTTTACTAATGCCAAAGTATCTTTAGGAAAACAAGATCCGCCATAACCTGGTCCTGGATGAAGAAACTTTTTGCCAATTCTCCCATCCAAACCAATGCCTATTGAAACATCACTTACATTAGCTCCAACTTTTTCACATAGATCAGATATTTCGTTTATGAATGTAATTTTTGTGGCAAGAAAAGAATTAGCTGCATATTTGATGAGTTCAGCTGTTTCTCTTTGTGTGAAAATAATTGGTGTTTCTAAAAGATATAGCGGTCTGTAAAGTTCTTTTAAAATAGTTTTCGCTTTTTCACTATCACAGCCTATTACAACCCTATCGGGTCTCATGAAATCACTAATTGCTGAACCTTCTCTTAAAAACTCTGGGTTAGAAGCAACGTCAAAATCAAGCTTCGGGTTTTTTTTTTTTATTATTTCATAAACCTTTTTACCAGTTCCTATGGGAACGGTTGATTTATTCACTATTACCGAATAATGATCCAAACTTTCTGCTATTTCCTCAGCTACCATATGGACATAACTCAAATCAGCATGACCATCAACTTTTCTAGAAGGTGTTCCTACTGCAATAAAAATAGCATCTGAATCTTTAATAGATTTCCTAAGATTTGTTTCAAAAAATAATCTGTTTGAATTCATATTTTTTTTTACAAGTTCATTTAAACCAGGTTCAAAAATTGGGATAATACCTTTTTTGAGATTTTTAACCTTATTAATATCTTTATCAACACAAGTTACATTTACACCAAATTCGGCAAAACATGTGCCTGAAACAAGTCCAACATACCCTGTACCTATGATAGTGATCTTCATAATTTTTTAATTATCTTTCTAAGGTTTTTATTAATTTCCTTGTCATTAATTCCAAAATTAATATTTGCTTCGATAAAACCTAACTTACTTCCACAATCAAATCTTTTTCCTTCAAACTCTGATGCATATAGACCGGGTGAATTAATAAGAGAAATCAAACTATCTGTTAACTGAATTTCATTTCCAAAACCTTTTTTTTCTTGTTTTAGATATTGAAAAACTTTTGAGTTAAGTATGTATCGTCCAACAATTGATAGATTCGAGGGCGCTTCATCTTTTTTTGGTTTTTCAACAACACCCGACACAGTGAAAAAATTTTTAATTTTTTTTTTATATTTAATTACCCCATAGTTTGAAACTTTATTTAGAGGGACCTTTTCAAGACCAATTACTGAACCGCCATTTGTTTTTTTATGAACTTCAATTAATTGTTTTATTGCGGGGGTTTTTGACAAAATTAAATCATCGGGGAGAATTACTGCAAAACTTTGATCTTTATTAAAAAAATTACTAGCACAACAAACTGCATGACCTAAACCTTTGGGTTCGTCTTGAATTACGAGAGAAAACTTTCCGAGCCTATTTTGTGATTCAATAAGCTTAATTTTATCTTTTTTTTTTTTTTTTTTAAATTCATTTCCAATAATTCTGATTTTTCAAAATGTTCAAGCACTATATTTTTTCTTGAAGAGGTTACAAATATCATTTCATCTATTCCAGATTTGGCAGCTTCGATTACAGCCCATTCGATTATTGGTCTATCAAGAATAGTTAACATTTCTTTAGGTACTGACTTTGTTGCAGGTAAAAACCTAGTTCCAAGACCAGCAATTGGAAATATGGCTTTTGAAATTGAGTGTTTCATGCTTTATGAAGTTACTAAAAATATAAAAAATCTCAACCTAAAAGAATATCTCTAGCTTTGTTTAATTTTTTTGTAACCCAATCCGAACCACCAACATCAGGGTGGTTTTTTTTTATTAGCTTTTGATGACTCTTAATAATTTCTTCTTTCGAAGCATTTTCATCTAACCCAAGAATTTCCAAAGCCTCTTTTTTAGTCATATTTTCTTTTTTAAAATTTTGGATTTTATTTCTTAAAAAGACCTTAGCAACAAAATTAATGAAATTACCCCATCTAAAAAGTATTAAAAATATTGCAGGAATAGAAGTAATTACTGCAGGAAAAAACCTCATTAAAAATAAAACAATACAAATAATAAATATTAAAAAAAAATATTTTACGTATTTTTTAAATTTTTTTTTAGGTAGATGAATCAATTCAGTAACTATATAAATTAATATAGTTAAAATGACTATTGCAGAAACAAGATAAAAAACCATAAAATACTCCTTATGAAAAAATATAAACTTTTATATTTTGTAAGTGAAGATGAATATTTTTTGTCTCATAAAATTTTTCAAGCTAAAGATGCATTAAAAAATAAATTTGACGTAATGATAATTTGTAATTTCACAAAGTATGAAAAAAGGATTAGGTCTAAAGGTTTTAAAACACAAAATATTAACTTTAATCGTAAATCTATTAATCCAATAAATAATATAACTTGCTTAATAAGATTATTAAAAATTATTCATACTTTTAAGCCAAATATTATTCAGTGCTTTGCCTTAAAGCCGATATTAATTACTACAATTGCTTTGAGTTAATTGCTGATGGAGGTATAATAGTTACGGGGTCTCATAACCCAAAGGATCATAACGGTTTTAAAATAGTTCTGAACAATAAACCATT
>NZGH01000062.1 GCA_002690875.1 Rickettsiales bacterium | reverse complement strand
AAGTTAAAAACTGAAAAGCAAAAGGTTCTAAAAGAAACTTTTTCGTATACTGAAATAAAGTAAAATTCTGCAAATTGTTTTTACTCCTATTAGCCAACAAAAACATTGAAGTGAATTGATCAAAAACATTTCTGTAAATATAATAAAACTTGGAAGGTACATAGCCATCAAATTTTTCTCTGACTGCTTTGATGACTCTAATACTTGTTGCGTGAGCATTAAAAAAATCAGGATTTACTCTGGCTACTCTGCTTTTATTATTCATGAAAAAACTAATTTTATTTTCGTTATATTTATACACCTCTAAAGGGAAAAGTATATGTCCAGTAAAAAATAAGGTGCTAAGTGTTTCGCAGGCTAAAGGGTTTGGAAGTTTGATTCCAATATGTAGCGGGTACTTAGCAACTAAATCTGAGTAAAATTTAAAAAAATATTTATGCCACCACGTACCGCATCTTCCAGCTGTTGAAATGTATACAAATCTAAAATCATCAAGTCCAGAAGGGCTTGAAAATTTGTTATCGTAATAATGCTTCTTCCATTCAAAACTCTGTGTGAAAGATTTAACGCATTCTGCTGAATCCTCATTGGCATTTACAATCAAATGTACAATAGATTTGAACTTTTTCTTAAATATAACAGTTTCATTTATCTTCACTAAATTAAAATTCAATGTATCCCTTTCATTACTTTATAATAATAATAGATAACTAATTTCTAAAATAGAAAACTCTAATTATTATTTAAATATGTTTTATATTCTAATTTTTAGAAGTTTTTTCATATTTGAAGTTCACCAATGTTAAGAAAAGAGAATAATTCTTAACTCATAAATTTATCTATTTAATTTGACAGTGTAGATTTTTACTTGAGCAAGTTAGTAATTTTATTGTTAAAAAACATTAGTATGCACTTAAATCATAAACATTTATTCACAAAAGAATGATTCTATTGAAAACTTATCTATAAGATATTTATTAACCTATAAATCAAAAGAAAAGTGAGTGATCGGAGAATAATTTTGCTGTAACCTACTGAAATCAACAAGAATAAATAATACACTCTACACTCAATGTTTATCAAGAATTACAAAATTTTTATAAATAATAATCTACATATGAAAAAAATATTTTTCTTTTCTTATATGATCTCAACTTTTTTTCTTATTGGGGGTTGTTTTGATCATAATAAAGCCTTTGAGATCTTGCAGCCAAAATCCAATAAACCTGAGCTTCTAAAATTTGATGAATTTCAAATTAAAAGTAAGGTGCTCTACATTCCGGCAACTATTGAAACTATTAAGTGGGGATATTTGCCAAATCGAAACGATGAGCCAGTTGCTAAAATACTACCGGGATCATATCTTGTTGTCGATTCTATATCTCATGAGGGAATACTTGAGGATCAAGGACGAGATCCAGTCAATTATTTTTCCTCTTTTGGTATAAAACAAGAACAAGTTTTAAAAGATGTTGTAAGTGTTGCCAAATCAAATATGAGTCATGATTTCCATAAGGATGGCCCACATATTGTAGTGGGGCCTGTAGAAATTATTGGAGCCATGCCTGGAGATATACTCAAGGTTAGGATCATTGATGTAATTCCGCGAGTACCATATGGAATAATTTCGAATAGACATGGTAAGGGAGCTTTGCCAGGTGAGTTTCCTCTTGGTCCAAAACCAGACCGAAATATTCAAGGTGATTATAGAAACATATCGATTTTTTCCAAGACCTTTTTAAAAGATGAGAAGATTGGTGCCTACATTGAAGATCCCTCTGGTAAAAGAATAAATTTTGACGCAAAGCCTTTCATGGGAATTATTGGAGTCGCAAAAAACTCATCCAAACTTGTTCATTCTGTGCCACCAGGCAAACATGGTGGAAATTTGGATATTAATGAGCTTTATGCTGGTTCAACCTTGTACATCCCAGTTCAAGTTCCTGGAGCTATGTTTTACACTGGAGATCCACACTTAGCTCAAGGAGACGGGGAAGTGGCATTAACAGCACTCGAACAATCTTTGAGAGCTCTTTTTAAAATCGATGTCATCAAAAAGAATTCAAACATAACATTATCAAAATTTAATTTACAATCTCCATTTGCTGAAAATAAAAAATATTGGATCCCTATTGGATTGGATGAGGATCTTGATACTGCCATGAAAAATTCAGTTAGACAAGGTATTGATTTTCTATCTTTTATGTATGGAATTGAGAAACAAACAGCTTTAGCATACATGTCGGCAGCTACTACTTTCGAGGTATCTCAAGTCGTCGATAAAACAAAGGGAATACATGGTTTAATCGCAAAAAAAGACTTCGAAACTATCCGTCCGTAGGCTAAAGTTAAATTTTTACTGTATAAAAGTAACTGCAAAAATATTTAAATTGTTATATTCAAACTATTGGGTAAAATAGTTATATGAAAACCATTCTCTTTTCAATACTCATTTTATTTTCGATTAATGCTTTTGCTATTAATTGGAAAAAGGTTGCTGAAAACAAAGTAGGAAATTACTACGTTGATTTTGACAGTATCAATAATCATGATGGGCTTGTTTATTATTCTGACTTAGTTAATTTTATTGAACCATTTAAGGGGGATTTTTCAGCAATTAGTAAATACAAAGTTGATTGCGTAAAGGAAAAGCAAACTTGGCTAGCAGTAACTACTTATAGTGAACCAATGGGAAAAGGAATAATAAACTCTAAATCATTTCCTAATGAGGCTATTTATCCAAAGTCAAACACAATTTATTTTTTCTTAATAAAAAATCTTTGTAATTATAAAAAATAAGAAATGATAGTTTGTCAGTAAACTATTAAAAAAACTTTCATATTGGCTAGCAAGTGCAAAAAGCAGAGGCAACCTGATTATATGAATATCTAAAGGGTGGTTCTATGGGAAACCTTGGACAATTTGAAGAGTGTTTCGGGAATATTTTTTAATATACATAAAAAAAGACTAGAGTTGCTTAGATAATCAATGTGTGAATTTAGCAATGGTTATTTTCCTTGTTTGTTAATGTTTACTCAAAAAAATTTCTATGAAATTTTCTTCAACTTCATATTAGATGGTGATTGTAAAATAATAGGAGATACCACACCACAATTTGTCCTTATCTCATTAAAAGATTTCAAATAAATCAAAAAGTCATTTGAAAAATTCGAATTTAATATAAAAATAATTTGATTCTTATTTCAAAATTATTATATAAAGTTTTTGGTATGGAAAATATATTTATTGGAATTTATGAAGAAATATTTAATGAAATAAACTATAGAATTAACAGATTTTATAAGAATTGAATTCAATAAAGGCCTTTCAAATAAAAAACTATAAAAAAAAGAAGTTATTGATGATGGTTTGATTTGTGAAATCCACAAACATTACAAGGAAATATATAATTATTGTTTTAAAAGATTTACTCAAACAAAAAATTTGTGCGTTAAGTGATTAAAATAAGAAGAAAACAATATATAAATAATTATTAATTTAAATTTTATTCACTAATCCAAAAAATTATAGTTTTTTTCAGAAAAAAGGTTAAATTATGAGTAATTTTCAAGTCCCGTCAAATGAGGAATTAAGATTACAGACTTTAAAATCTTACGAAGTACTTGATACAGCTCCAGAACTTTCCTTTGACGAAATCACAGAGCTTGCTGCAGAAATTTTAGGTTGTCCAGTTTCTTTTATTGAGTTTATGGATGCTGATAGACAATGGTTTAAATCTAAATATGGACTTCCTGAAGAATATATTGAAACTCCTAGAGATATAGCAATTTGTAATACTGTTATTTGTCAAGGAAATTTATTGTGTGTACCAGATCTATCTCAAGATGATAGATTTCGCACTAACCCATTAGTTGAATCTGCACCCAATGTCCGTTTCTATGCAGGAGCACCGCTAATAACACCAAATGGACAAGCGATAGGCACTATTTGCTCGGTAGATTTTGAGAAAAAGGAAATTTCGCTAAATCAACAAGAAGCGCTAAAAAAATTATCAAAACAAGTTATGACTCAACTTGAATTAAGAAGAACATTAGTTGAGGTTAAAAATTCACTTTTGATTCAGGACAAACTGACCAAAGAAATTGAAGTTGAAAAAAATAATATTAAACAAATTATGACAAAAATCTTACCTATGAATATAGCTTTAGAATTACAAGAAAAAAAAAGGGTGGAGCCGAAGTACATTGATGAATGTAGTATTTTGTTTTCTGATTTTGTCAGTTTTACTCAACTCACTGAAAAATTATCGCCCAAAAATCTTATAGATTTATTACATCAAATATTTTGTAAATTTGATGATATATGTAAACAGAATAAAATAGAAAAGATTAAAACAATAGGTGATTCTTATATGTGTGTCTCAGGGGTTTTGGACAAAGAAAATGATCATGCGAAACGTTTGTGTAAAGCTGCAAAAGAAATGCTTGATTTCTTGGATAAAACCAACATACAACGATCAAAACTAAGAATGCCCACCTGGGAAATGAGGATAGGAATTCACACAGGTCCAGTAATTTGTGGTGTAGTAGGTGATGATAAATTTACTTTTGATGTGTGGGGTGATTCGGTAAATATGGCTTCTCTGATGGAACAGAATTCTGAGCCTGGAAAAATTAATATTTCAGAAAATACACATTTTCACATTCAAAAACACCTAAGTGCATCAGAAAGAGGTGAGGTTATTACAACAAAAAAAGGAGCACTAAAAATGTATTTTTTGAATATTTAAATTAGCTTAATATCTTATTTCTAACATTGCTTTAGTAACTGTATTTTCAAATAGTAAAAGAATGAATAACTTCTCAAACGTTCTAAAATGAAATTGCTTTGTGATTATATAAATTAGTAAATGATAGTAAGTAAAATTATTTTTTTAAAATTTTTCTCAGCAATCTGTAAATAATTAAAAATGGTGTTGTTGTAAGAAGTAAGAAATTGAACTTTCTTCTTATAAAAAAGAACAAGAATATAAATAAGATTAAAGAAACTAAAAATAAAATACCCATATTACTTACCTATGATAAGTTTAGTTATCAGTATCAATTGTAAATTTTCATATAGATAGTTAATTATGCTAATTGAATAAAATAATTATTAACACATAAGCTTAATAATTTTACTCATCAATATAAAAAATTCTCACCTAAGAAAGTCAGTGCTTTCTTTTTTAGGAAACTTTAGCATATCGCTAGATTATTAATATGAAATATCTAACAGAAAAGCTGTAAATCAATATACAAAACTCACTTGACTATAGATTGCAATACCATTGTTTTAAAGAGTGTGGAATTTTCGAGAAGTTGGTTAGCAGCTTGAGACATAAAGATTCCAATCAATTCTTCTTTAGGATCAATAAAAAAAGATGTTCCAGCATATCCAACCCAATAAAATTCTCCCGCTGAACCATATTCAGAATTTAACAAATTTGCATGACGAGGTCCTTCATTTCTAACTGCACCAGCAAGTGACCAACTCTGATTACCCCCAGGAATGTAAAAGGGGCCTTTATTAATACTCCTTGGAAGTTGATCAGTCATGACAAGTTCAACAGATTTTTTGCCTAAAATTTGAACGCCACCAAAATTTCCATTATTCATTAGCATCTGAGCAAAATGTGCGTAATCCAAAGCAGTTGAGGTTAGTCCAAGCCCCCCAGCTTCCAAAGTGATGATGGACTTAGTTGGTTCCGAATAGGGAAGGATTAAATTTTGTTTATCACTATCAAATGGCTCTGCAAATCTATCAAATTTGTTATCTGATACTCTGAAAGAAGTATCGGTCATTTTAAGAGGCTTAAATATATTTCTTTGAAAAAACTCTTCTAAAGACGATTTGGTAATCACTTCAATTACCCTCCCCAAAACTTCAATGGAGTTACTGTAATACCACGTTGTATTAGGTTCGAATTTTAGTGGCAACTTGCTTATTCGAGTAACTAACTCTTTGTTTGAAATATTTTGATCATGCATTCCAGCATCAATATACATTTGTTCTACCACCCCACCCCCCGGATAGGCTTTAAAGTATCCATATGTAAATCCTGCTGTATGTCTCAATAAATCAATTATGCGTATAGAATTTTTTGCAGGTTTAGTTTTGATAGCAGCAGCACTTTTTGCTGTATTCTGATTAACTGCTACTCTCATATTTTTTAGTTCCGGTAAATACTTTGCAACTGGATCAGTTAGTTTGATTTTCCCTTGTTCTACTAACATTAAGGTACCAATACTTGTGATTGGCTTAGTCATGGAGAAAATTCTAAAAATACTTTCTTTAGACATTTTTGAGTTCTTCTGGGGGTCCTGTTTTCCCTCGGCTTTGTGAAAAATAATTTTCCCACTTCTCATTACAAGCACTACATAACCAGGAATTTTCTTTTCAGAAATCTTTTTGTTAAACACATCAGTAATTCTATTCAAACGTTCTGAGGAAACTCCAAGTAACTCTGGCTTAACAGTCTCAAAATTGTGGGGGAAGGCTGAATAATGAGAAAAAGAAATTGAAAAAATAATGAAGGAAATTATATTTTTAAGCATCGAATACTCCTTATTATCAGAATTGATAATTAATTATATTGGTATTTCTTAATCAAAATATTAACAAAATCCAACTTTTTTTGGAATATTTAATTCCAAATTTCTAAGGCAATTGGTGAAAGAATCTATAATATCAAATCAAATAGTTTGTATTAGCAAAATATTAAACGATCTTTTATTAATACCAAACAGCTAAACTAAATTTTGATGATGTTTTTTTTGTACCAATCACAAGTTTTTTTTATTCCAGTCGCAATATCAATTTCTGCGTCCCATCCCAATTCTTCTCGAATTCTATCAACAGAAACTCTACGAATTGGAATCATACTTGGCTTAGAGTGATCAAATTTAATTTCTGGGGAGTAATCAAATTCTTTTATGACTAATTTAGCCAACTCTTCAACAGTAACATCATTTCCTGTCGCAATATTATATGGGCGACAACTTTTACCATTTTCAAGAACATGAAGTAGTCCATCGATAACATCTTGAACATATACAAAATCTCTAATTTGTTTGCCATTACCCCAAACGTCAAAAATATCTGGTTTACGTGATGCTCTCATTATTAATTGAGGAATTACATGACCATTTTCATTAAATGAATCAAAAGGCCCATAAATTGCAGTTGTTCTAATTACTCCAAACTTAACTTTTGAAATTTCACCATAATATTGAATGACATTTTCACAATATCTTTTCATGTTCCCGACGCCACTATATACAGTGTGTGGTTTGCTATCAAAAGCTTGATCCTCGGTTACCACCTCGCTTGTATCTGGATACATTGTTGAACTCCCAATAAAGCCAAGAGCTTGAATATTTTTTTCAACAGCTGCTGATAAAATATTTATAGTAGGTATTATATTTTTTCTAACTAAAGATGAAAAATTTGCTGCATCTGTTTGGCCTTTTGCTACTTTAATGTAAGCTGCAAAGTGAAGACAAATATCGATTCCACTTAAGACTTCCAAACAATTTTCATAAATTTCTAAATCAGACTTTACAATTTCAAGATTATTATTTTTAATGTCTAATTTTCTTGAGTTAAATATTAATGCCCTGACAAAGTGACCTCTATTCAGACATTCTCTTACAGCAGTTTGCCCAACAATCCCAGCTGCTCCTGTAATCAAAATTGTTTTATTTTTTAAATTAATCAACTTTTTTTAGTCCTTTATTTTCTAGCTAAAATTTAACTTTTTTTATAATTATTTAATCTTAATAATAGGTTTTACAGCTTAGGCATTGGTATTTTTTTATTAATAAATAAAGATAATCTTACTAACAAGGTTTCAAAATTTTCTTCATCAACCATAATATCGTTATCAACAACTGGAGAGTTAGTTAATTTTCCAACAGGTTCTCCTAAAACCCATGCACCATACTTTTTTAATCCTGCAAGATATAATCTGCCTGCATCTGATGATCTTTGAGCTGTTTGAATAGTTACATATGGAATATTTTCTTCTATTAAGTTGCTTACAAAACCAGTTGAACCACCACCTTCCTCAATAACTAAGGATGCATTGTAGATCAACTTAGCTTGATCTTCCATGGTTAGTAAATGAATATTTTCTTCAATAACTAAATTCAAATTCTTTTAGTATCATTTTTCAATTAAAAAAATTACAGATTTTTTTTAATATTCCATGCTCAGTGGTACCTGATTCTAGTCGTCTAATTTCGTTTAATGTTGAACCATAATAATTCCATGCGGGTATTCCTTCAGTGATTATTTTACCATTTCCCATTGGTTTACTGAAGAAAGTGTTACCCAACCAAATTTGTTTTTGAACTTCACAATTTACTTTATATTTACTAATGATTGAATAGGCATCAAATTTTGTCGGTTCAAGGTAATCAGTTAAAACTAAATAATGAATATATCCATCATTTTCTTTTAT
>NZGH01000061.1 GCA_002690875.1 Rickettsiales bacterium | reverse complement strand
GATTAAAAGAAGACTGTAAAAAAAGCATAAAATTAAATTTTAGGTTCACCTACAATCATAAAGAAAAGGGTTTCACTATCAAATAAATTTTTTGCTAAATTATTTAACTCATTATGCTTTAAGTTATCAATTATCAAATCTCTTTTATCAAAATAATCCTCACCTAAATCATAATACTGAACAATCATTAATAAACTTGCTATTGATAAAGTACTTGTAAAGTTTCTTGAAAATGAACCTTTATAATAGGTTTTCGCATTTTGTAATTCTATCTTTGTAATTCCTTCAGTTTTAATTCTATTCCATTCAGTTTTTACTTTGTCAATGGTTTTACCTACATTTTGGTTACGAGTTTGAAATCCTCCTATAATAACTCCTGCATATTCATAGGGCATCAGGTATGAATAAATTGAATAAACTAATCCATTTGTCTCCCTTATTTCTTTGTACAATCTTGATTGAAACCCACCTCCTCCAAGTACATAATTTATAACTCTTGCTGCAAAGTATTCCTTATCTTTTCTGCCTAAACCTTTTTGACCAAAAACTACAGTAGTTTGAGGAGTTTTCATCTCAATTATTTCTTTTCCTTTATTTAACTCCTCTAGTGTTGAAATTGGGTTTACAAATTTTTTAATTGGTAAATCTCCAAAAACATAATCAACGTATTTTTTAGCTAGACTTGGATCTATATCACCAGATATGCCGATAACTAGACGATCTTTAGTAAAAGAACTTTTGTATATTGATTGAATATCATCTCTCGATAAATTACCCAAAGTTTTGAGATTACCTTTCGTATTTCTTCCGATTAATTTATCTTTGAAAAAAAACTCATTGAATTTATTTGATGCAATAGTCGGTATATTTGAATTATCAATTCTAATACTAGCCTCAACTTGAGATTTTACTTTTTTTATTTCGTTTATTGGAAATTTAGCTTTATTAATTGATTCATTTAACAAGTAAAAACCTTCTTGTAGCCTAGGTTTTACAACCTGAAATGTTCCCTCGATTCTTTCTTTGCTTGTAGAAAAAGAAATTTTAATTCCATTTTCTCTTTTGTAAAGTCTATATTCTGAGGCAGTAAAATTTTTAGTACCTTCATCTAACAAAGATGTCATTAAGTTTGTAACTCCATCTTGACCGATAGGATCAAGAATAGAGCCTCCTTTAAATGAAAAGCTCATACTTACAAGTGGAAGTGTATTATCTTCAATTAACCAAAATTTTATTCCGTTCTTTGATTTAAGTGATTCAAACTGGATTGCTTTACTATTTGTACTAATAAGGAAAATAGAAAAAAGAAAAAAAATAAACTTCAATTTGATAATTCTCCTATCACATAATTTTGATTTTCATACAACTGGTCTAAAGTTTTTTTAACATCATCAAGACTTATATTATTTACTTTTTCTCTCCATTTTTTTATTTCATCCATTGTTAGCCCTACTGTTAATGCCTCACCATAAATTTGGGCAGGATTTAAAACACCATCTTTTTTATAAATTGTATCAAAAAAATACTTTTTCTTTTCTATTTCAAATCTTTTGGGTGTAAGTTTTTCATTTATAATATTCTTAAATTCTTTCATAATAATTCTATCAATTTCTTCAGATTTTTTTTTATCGTTCGAAATTGCATATAAATAGACATTTCCCTCCCCTTTCGTTAGTCCCTGATAATATCCTCCTACAACAGAGAAAGTTTTCTTTTCCTCAACAAGTTTTTGATAAAGCAAACTGGAAGTTCCCGAGGCGACGATTTTTAATCCCATATCTAGTGCTATGGAATCGTCAATATCAGACTTATAGGAAATTGTTCTATAAAATTTTTTCCATACTGGTTGCTTTACAGTTGAATGCTTCATTGTTACAAATATATTTGTATTCAGATCTGGATCCATAACTTTTAGTTTAGGTTCTTTTTTACCTTTTCTTATTTTTCCAAAATATTTTTTGCTTAACTTTTTAGCTTTCTCTAAATCAACATCTCCTGATAAGACTAATACGGCATTATTAGGCTTATAATTTTTTTTATAAAAACTTAAAACATCATCATAAGTTAGCCCTTCAATTTCGTGCCTCCAACCAATTATCGGTCTTCCATAATAATGATTAGGAAATAAAATAGACCTCATAGATTCATCAAGCTTTGATGAAGGGTCACTTTCTATTCTTTGGAATCTTTCCTCAAGTATAACACGTTTTTCAATTTCTACATTTTCCTCGGTAAGTGTTAGATTTGTCATTCTGTCAGCCTCCATTTTCATAATCTTTTTTAATTCTGATTTTGGAAAGACTTGATAATAAGCAGTATAATCATAACTCGTAAAGGCATTTTCACTTCCACCAATCTTAGAAACATAGTTTGAATAATAGTTATCAGGAAATTTGCGCGTTCCCTTAAACATAAGATGTTCCATAAAGTGAGCTAATCCACTTTTTCCCTTTTCTTCTATTCCAGAACCAAAGTTATACCAGACCATTTGTGCAATAACTGGGGCTCTTTTATTTTCAATTACTACAACCTTCATTCCATTTTTTAATTTGAATGAGTAGGGAGCTGTTTGCTCATTACTAAATGAATTTGAGAAAAAGAGAGAAAGTATTATTAATAAAACTAATCTCATTTAGTCTAAAATAGGTAATTGATCTAAACTATCGTATCCTGTTGGAGTAGAAGAAGGTTGAACAAAGTTATTATTTGTTGGTAAATAACTTTCTGTATTTGGTGCTATAATTGGGTTTTGGAATGAAGCAACGTTTCTATTAGGCACATATCTTCTTGAAAAATTATAACCTTTATCATAAACAGGTCTGTAATAAATGTTACCTCTCTTAAAACCATCTACATATTGGCTATAAACCCACTCACCTATAGTAAATCTTTTATTTTGCTTAAATCTTTCCAAGGAATCTGAAGGAGAGGAAGAAGATTCAACGTTAATTTTAGGAGAAAAAAAATTAGTAACTCTGGGACTTACTGATTGATATGGGGACATCTGTGGATAATTGGGTTGAGGAATTTGTTGGTTAATGTTTTTCTTAGATGTAACCGAAGATATCGGGTCTTTATCAAAATCTGGCGGTAGAATTAAGTCTGGTGTTCCTGCGTATAAAGAATCATCAATTTCAACTTTATTTAAACCTGCGATTTCATTCAATGTTTCACATGAAGAAATCAAAACAAAGGAAAGTGTTAGAAGAATAAATTTTTTTTCCTTAGTCAAAATCATCACAAACATAACCTCCATTAACTAAATCTTTTGCAACTTGAATGCAATTATTTTGAATTCCAAAAAGCTCCATCTCTTCTTCCTCAGTTAACATCCTAGGAATCTGTTTCTGTGGTGCTAACTTAAGATTAGGGTTATTGGGAGTTGCCATTGCCGGCGGAAAAAAATTTAAATTATTATTATAAGAGTAAGGAAGAACCGGCGAAACTTGATCTATCGAATATTGAGGGAAAGGGGGGGGCTGAGGAGCTAGCATTGGTGTTCCATTAGGTCCCACAAAATAATATTGTCTAGCACTCCTGTATATTGGATCATAATATGGTTGTACAAGAGGCTGTGGAGAAAAACTAGGCTGAACTGGAAAACTTTGTTTAGTTTGATCGGGCATTGCATAATCTGGAACTTCAACTGCCTCTTCTATTATTATTGCTTCACTCTGCTCAGGTTCACTTTCCTCCCAGAAATTTACTGAATCATAAATATAATCACCAGCTTCACTTATCGAGTCCCAGGTTGAATCAAGTGTAGACTCAATGGAAGAACATGAAGATATAAGAAACAGGTGCAAAGCTAAGCAAAACTTTACAGACTTTCTAAAAATATTCATTTATATACTATATATAGTGTTTAAATAAATTATAACACAAACATTTTGTTATAACTTAATACATTCATATCATTAGTTTTAGCCTTTGAAAAGAGTATTTTATCAATTTTACTGGTTTTTTTTAAAAATTATTAACCAAAAATATAATATTCCTCCTAAAGTAATTGATGAATCAGCAATATTAAAAGCTGGCCAGTGAAAATTATTTAGGTAAATATCAATAAAATCAATAACATACTCCCTAGTGACTCTATCTATACCGTTTCCTATTGCTCCGCCTAAAATTAATGAAAGAGCAATCTTTTCAATTGGTGTTTGAGATTTTTTCAGTAGATAAATAATATAAAAACTTATCAAAAAAGAAATTAGACCTAAATAAAATGAAATATTAAATTTTGATAAAATTCCAAAACTTACTCCTTTATTTTCTACATATACAAGATTAAACCATGAAAAAATTTCCAATGGAGGATATAAAGATTTCTTGTGTAGGACTGCAAAATACTTAGTAATTTGATCGACAATGATAGAAAAACTGGTAATCAGAAATGCCAAAAATTCTTTATTGACAGTTTCAAAAATTTTCATCAATAACTTTTTCACATCTCACACATAGCTCATTTTTAAATTTTTCTTTAAAAATTTTCCAGCATCTTGGACATTTATACCCATCAATTTTTTTAATTTTCACAAATATATTTTTATTTTCTTTAAACTCTTCAAATTGTTTGTCACACACATCAGTGAAAGATACATTTGAACAAATCAATATTTCAGATAAATTTTCAACCGCAGCAATATCTCTTAAGTTTTTTTCTTTAAAAAAGAAATAGACGTCTGCCTCCATAGTCGATTTAATCTGTTTAGCATTTCTCATTTTTTCATGAAAAAATAAAAAAGCATCTCTTAATTCAAGAATTTTTTTCCAATTTATTTCCAATTTTTTGTCATTCCAATTAGATGGTAATTCCTCATAAGTCAATAAATGACAACTCAAAGCCACACTACTATCAACTTCTCCTCTCCACGACTGCCATGCCTCTTCAGTAGTAAATGGTATTATCGGAGATAACCAGCGTATTAAGTTTTCAAACAATAAACTCATTACTGTTTTTGTTGAATTTACTGAAATGGAATTACTGATGTCACAGTATAAGCTGTCTTTTCTAATATCAAAAAAGAATGCTGAAAGCTCACTATTACAGAAATTTAATATAATCTGAAAAGCTTTACTAAAGTTAAATTCATTAAACATCTTTTTAACCTCATGATTTACATTCCATAGTCTATGAAGAACATACTTTTCTAAATCAGGGAGTCTCTCAAAAGGAACTTTGTTTTTTTGCTTCCATCCACTCAGGTTTCCTAAAATAAATCTAATAGAATTTCTAATTTTTCTATAACTTTCAGAATGTCTATCTAAATTTTCAAAACTTATTCTGACATCTTCAGTAAAATTTGAACTAGCAACCCAAATTCTTAATACATCAGCACCATATTTTTCAATTACTTCTTTTGGAGAAATTACATTTCCTAACGACTTTGACATCTTTTTTCCTTTGTCATCGATAACAAAGCCATGAGTTAACACAGATTTGTAAGGACTTGCATTATAAAGACCACAAGATTCTAATAACGATGTTTGGAACCAACCTCTATGCTGATCAGAACCTTCAAGATATAAATCAGCTATATCAATATTTTTATTTCTCAAAACAAATGCGTGGCTTGCACCTGAGTCAAACCAAACATCTAAAATTGAATTTACTTTTATATAGTCCTTTGGGTTATAATTTTCAGTAAGAAACTCACCGTTATTTAATGCAAACCAACTGTCAACGCCTTTACTTTTTAGAACTGACAATATTTTTTTATTTACCTCTAAATCCAATAATGGTCTTTGTGTTTTTTTTTCAATAAAAATTGTAATTGGCACGCCCCAGTTTCTTTGTCTTGAAACGCACCAATCAGGTCTTTCATTAATCATAGACAAAATTCTATTTTTACTATTGGCAGGTATCCATTTAACACCTTCAATTGCTCTAATTGTTTTTTTTCTTAAATCATTATTTTCCATTGAAATAAACCATTGCGATGTAGCTCTGTATATTAACGGAGCCTTTGATCTCCATGAATGCGGATAACTGTGTTTATAATCACGTGAACTAATAAGGTTAGAGAAATTTTTTAGTTGATTTATAACCATTTGATCTGCCTTAAAAACATGGATACCTTTGAAAAAATTTATATTTTCCTCATATACACCTTTTGAATTCACAGTACTTACATTGCCCAATCCATACTTTTGGCCAACACTAAAGTCTTCCTCACCATGATTTGGAGCAATATGTACGAAACCAGTTCCGGTTGCATCTGTTACATGATCACTAGGATAAATCTTAACATCAAAAATAAATCCATTTTCTTGAAGAGGATGGCTACATGTTAAATTTTCTAGTTCCTCGTGAGAAACCTCTTTCGAAATTTTAAATTTCTTTAAAGAATGAAGCTTTACAAAATCTTCAATTAATCCTGATGAAATAATTATTTTTTCATTTTTATTAATATTTAAGTCGTTTTCTTTTTCTGTAAATTCTAAAACTTTATAAGTTAGACCTTTCGAATATGCGATTGCTTTATTGCACGGAATAGTCCATGGAGTAGTAGTCCATATTAATACAGATGTTTGATTTAAATTTTTTACAGGAAATTTAACATATATTGACTTAGAAATTTTTTCGTGGTACTCGATCTCAGCTTCTGCCAAAGCTGTCTGTTCAACAACTGACCACATTACTGGTTTAAAACCCAGATACAAGTCTCCGGTTTCAAAAAATTTAAGAAGCTCCTCAACAATCTTAACCTCTGAATCTTTATTCATTGTTAGATAAATTTCTTTCCAATCATTCTGAATTCCAAATCTTTGAAACTGAGTTTTTTGTTCCCCCACCCAATATTCAGCAAACGTTCTACATCTCTCTCTAAACTTATCAAGCCCAACTTCACTTTTTTCTTTACCCTTTTTTTTAAATTCCTCCTCCACTTTCCACTCAATTGGCAAACCATGACAATCCCATCCTGGAACATAATCTACATCAAATCTATTCAGAAACTTTGATCTACAAATAATGTCTTTAAGAATCTTGTTTAGCGCGTGACCTAAATGCAAATCACCATTCGCATATGGTGGTCCATCATGGAGGATATATTTTTTTAAACTAGAAGCATTTTTTTTTAGATGCTCATATATTTTTTTTTCTGCCCAAAATTTCAACCAATTATTTTCTGTAACTGATAAATTAGCTTTCATAGAAAAATTAGTTTTTGGTAAATTAATTGTTTTAGAAAATTCCATTTTTTTTTACTAACTTGATATCTTTTATAATTTGATCTTTTAATTTCTCAACTGATTCAAATTTTTTTTCTTTTCTTATAAATTTTAAAAAACTTACTTTAATTTTTTTTCCATAAATTTCTTTACTAAAGTCAAATATATGAACTTCCAATATTGGGTTTTTTTTTTTAAATGTTGGTTTAACACCATAATTTGCAATTCCATAAAACTTTTTTTCAGAAATTTCCTCTGGCAGTTGAATCAAAACTGCATAAACACCATAACATATATCACAATAGGAATTAACGCTCATATTTGCTGTTTTAAAACCAATTTCTCTTGCTTTCTTTTCTCCCTTTAAAATTCTTCCTACCACTGTCCATTTTCTTGAAAGAATTTTGTTGGCTTTTTCAATCTTTCCAACTCTTAATAAATCTCTGATGAGGGAAGAGGAAACTTCTGAACCATCAATTTTTTTTTCTTCAATTTCAGTAAATTTAAGTTTTTTTGATGATTCACAGAAATTCCTTAAAACATCTACATTACCAGTCTGTTTATTGCCAAAAACAAAATCGAAGCCTGTTACAATATGACTTGCCTTTAAATCTTTTAACAGAATCTTCTCTATAAAATTTAAAGAGGAAATTTTCATAAAACTTCTATCAAATTTAATATTTAGCATAAAATCTAATTCTTTTTTTTTTAAAAGTTCATATTTCATGCGAAAAGGTGTAAGTCTAAAAAATTCATATTTTTTTCGAAAAAAAGATTTTGGGTGTGGTTCAAAAGTCATGACTCCAACTTTTTTTTTAAGGTCTAAAGAAATTTTTTTAGCTTCATTAATTACTTCTAGATGACCTAAGTGAAGACCATCAAAATTTCCAATAGCTATAACAGAATCATTAAATTTTTTTGGGATAGAAAATGATCTAAAGACTTTCATAATTTTAAAAATCTTTTTTTGAATTCACAAGAACAATTGCTTCTCCAGAAATGATTTTTTTTTCATTTTTAAAACACTCTGTTTGTAATTTAACTTTTTTTTTTTCATGTTCAATTTCCTGAATAGTTACTTTAACTCTAACTAAATCACCTATAAAAACTGGGGCTAGAAATTTTAAGTTTTGACTTAAGTAAATACTCCCAGGTCCTGGAAGTTTAGTGGCAATTAGCGTGGATATTAAACTTGCTGATAAAAATCCGTGTGCTACTTTTTTCTTAAATATAGTCTTTTTTGCAAAACCTAAGTTTGTGTGTACTGGATTATCATCACCCGTTAATTTAGCAAAACTATTTATATCTTCCTCAGTAATTTTTCTTTCAATCTCATCTGTCTGGTTAAGTTTAAGATCTTCAATAAAAAAGCCGTGTAATTTTTTAAAACTTTCAATTTCCATATCAATTCTCATAATCTAGCAAAAATAATAAGATATAAAATATAAAAAATTCTTCTTTTTAGAAATCTTTAATCTATACCAAGCAGTGCTTTAGAAAAATCCTTTGCATTAAAATCTATTAAGTCTTCTTTTTTTTCACCAGTTCCAACTGCCAAAATTGGAATCTTTAAAAGCTCAGCTATAGGAACTATTACACCGCCTTTGGCGGTTCCATCTAGTTTTGTAATTATTAAACTGTCAATTTCACAAATTTCTTTGAAAACCTCGGCTTGCCTAATTGAATTTTGGCCTATATTTCCATCTAAAACTAGTGTTATTTGATTGGGAAAAGACTCATCAATCTTTTTAATTACTCTTATAATTTTTTTTAATTGATCCATTAAATCTGATTTATTGTGAAGTCTTCCTGCTGTATCTATAATTAACACATCAAAGTTTTTTTTTATTCCCTCTTGAATAGATTCAAATGAAAGTGCTGCTGGGTCTGAAAATTCTTTTGCAGAAAAAAACTCTGAATTCGTTCTATCTGACCATATTTTTAATTGTTCAGTAGCTGCAGCTCTGAATGTGTCAGCTGCAACAAGACCAACTTTTTTTTTTGCACTGATATATTTATTAGCAAGCTTGCCAACAGTTGCAGTTTTACCAACACCATTAATTCCAACGATGAGAAAAATAAATGGTTTAGTTTTTAAATCGACTTTTTTTTCCAAAGGTTTTAATAAATTTTCAATTTTTTTTTGCATAATTGATCTTACTTTTTCTGAGTTTGGTTCAATCATCTTCGATTTTCTCAGATCTTCAATTATGCCAGAAGAAAAATTTACACCTAAATCGGATGAAATCAACAATTCCTCTAGTTCTTCAAGAGTAGTTTCGTCAATTTTTTTTCCTTTGATAACTTTTTTAATTCCATCGGAAATTTTTTCTGATGATTTTGAAAGCCCTGATGTTAATTTTTTAAACCATCCTAAAACCAAAATTAAATCTCCGCAAAAAATTTACCGTTAGAAAAAGACTTCAATTTTACTTTAATTATTTGACCATTCATTTTGTCAATTTTTTTATTTTTTAAATCAACAGTTACTTTATAAAAATTATTTGTGTAGCTTAAGTCTTTTGTCTCAAAGAGAATCTCTGTATCGTCTCCTATTTTTTTTTTAGCGACTTCTTGAATCAAACGATTAGTAAAGTTTTTCGCTATTTTGATTCTTGATTTTATTATAGAATTTAAAACTTGTGGCATTTTCTCTGCTGGAGTTTTATTTCTGGGGGAGAATGGGAAAAAATGAACGTTATTGAATTTACATTTAGTAATAAGATCGAGTGTATTTTTAAAATGAAGATCTGTTTCTGTTGGAAAACCAACTATCAAGTCAGCTCCAAAGGTAATATCTTTTCTGTGATTTCTTAAATCTTCGCAAACTTTAATTACTACTTCTCTATTATGTCTTCTTTTCATTCTTTTTAAAATTAAATTATCCCCAGACTGAACGGAAAGGTGAATATGAGGTAACAATTTTTTTTCAAATTTTATCAATTCCATTAAATCGTCATCTATTTCAGCAGGATCTATGGATGACAACCTTAGTCTTGATAAATTTGGATGAAGTTTAAAGATTCTCTTAAGAAGGTTACCTAGTTTTGGTTTTCCTGGCAGATCCTCTCCGTAAGATGTCAAATCTACTCCAGTGAAAATTAATTCTTTAAAACCTCTCTGTAAAACATTTTCCACCCTCCGTGATACTTCACCAACAGGAAGACTTAAGGAATCACCTCTTCCATAAGGAATTATACAAAAAGTACATCTATGATTGCATCCTTGTTGAATTTGAATTGTCGCTCGGGTTCTTTTTGATTCTCCATTCAGTAGTTCCGGAAATTCATATTTTTTTTCGACTAGATTAGTTTCAGATTCATAAGAATCAGGAAGAGTCTTATGTTTATTATCAATTATCCTATGGACATTTTTTAAATTCTTGAAAAGGTCTTTTTCTACCTGACTTGCACAACCCGTTACAATAATTTCTTTATCAGGAAAATGTTTAGCAAGCTTTCTAATTTCTAAGATAGATTTTTGAACTGCATTGTTTGTTACCGCACATGTATTTACTACTATTTTGTTTTCGTGCTTTTTATGAGACAGAATACCATTAATAACTTCTGATTCAAAAAAATTTAAACGACAACCTAAATTTATTACTTTTGTTTTTTCCTTGTTAAACATGTCCTAAATCCTCAAAATTTATTTTTCCTTCAAATACTTTGGTTGCATCACCTGTCATGAAGATATGTTCGTTAGAAGTAATTTCAACTTTTAAAAAACCTCCAGGCATACTAACTGAAACTTCGCTCTCAACAAGTTGCATTTTATTAGTTGCAATTACACTCGCACAGGCACCAGTTCCACATGCTTCAGTCACCCCAGCTCCTCTCTCACTTGTCAAAATTGAAATTTCATTTTTTTTCAAAATTTCTACAACATTGATGTTTACTCCTTCAGGAAAAATTTTACTTTTTCTGACTTCTAATGAATCCTTTCTAAGTTTTTTTTTATCAATTTTATCAACAACAAAAACTAAATGTGGGTTTCCCAAATTTAGTGCAAAACCATTTTTTAAATATGAATAATCAAAACCGAGGTTTGAACCATCCATTTCTCTGATTAAAGGTATATCTTTCCATTTAAACTTCGGTAAACCAATGTCAACACATACGGTAGAATCATTATTAATTTCTACATCAATAAGCCCTGCATCAGTTTCAATTAGACAATTTTTCGAATTAAACCTCTCATAATGCAACTTTCCTATACATCTTAGTGCATTCCCGCAAATTTCTGCTCTTGTTCCGTCATGATTGAAGAAGTGTGTTTTGTAATCTGCAATATTTTTTTCAAGTTTAACAAGAAAAACAACTAAATCACAACCTACTCCCTTTGATCTGGAAGATAGAGCTTTAATAAGATTTTTTTGGGGTAATTGTTCACTCCATGGAAAAATTAAAAAATCATTTCCAAGCCCATGCATTTTTGTAAAATTATATAATTTCATAAAATTTTATTTATAACTTTAAGAAATTATCTTTTTTTGTTATAAAAACAACACTTTTAGTCAGTCCACGAGTTTCGTGCACTGGCTTTTTTTGTTTTTTAATTATGTTTGAGAATTTACAAAATAAAATTACTGGAATCTTTGATAAACTCAAAGGTAAAGGAGTAATTGATGAAACCTCTTTAAATGAGGCTTTAAGGGAAATTAGAGTAGCACTATTAGAATCAGACGTTTCTATATCAGTTGCCAAAGATTTTATTGAAAAAATTCGTGAAAAAGCTCTTGGTCAGGAAGTTGTAAGAAGTGTGTCTCCTGCGCAAATGGTTGTCAAAATTGTTAATGACGAACTTATTCACTTGTTGGGTTCGGAAAATAATGAAATAAATTTAAGTTCTAAACCACCTGCTCTTATTATGATGGTTGGACTTCAAGGTTCAGGTAAAACCACTTCGACAGCGAAAATATCACACTGGATAGAAAAAAATAAAAAAAAAAAAGTTATGATGGCATCTCTAGACATCTATAGACCAGCAGCACAAGAACAACTTATTTCAATTGCTGAAAAAAATAATTTAACTGTTCTTCCAATACAACATAATAAATCTCCTTTGGAAATTGCAAAACTAGCTCAAAAAGAAGCAAGTGCAAACGAATCAGAAGTTTTAATTTTAGACAGTGCCGGAAGAAATCATATTGATAAAAACATGATGGCAGAAATTAAGAAAATCTCAGATAGTTTTAAGTTTACTGAAATATTTTTAGTTGCAGATTCAATGTCTGGTCAAGATGCTGTCAATACAGCAAAAAATTTTTCTGAAAAAATTGATCTCACAGGAATCATCTTAACAAGAGTTGACGGTGATGGAAGAGGTGGTGCCGCTCTTTCAATGAGAGAGGTAACAAATAAACCAATAAAATTTATAGGTATTGGTGAAAAGATAGAAGATATAGAAATTTTTTATCCTGACAGAATTGCAAGTAGAATCCTTGGTATGGGAGACGTTGTTTCACTTGTTGAGAAAGCATCTGAACAAATCAATCAAGAAGATGCAGAAAAACTTCAAAAAAAACTTCTAAAAGGAAGGTTCTCTTTAGTAGACTACTCCAAACAACTCGATCAGATATCAAAAATGGGAGGTGTACAAAGTCTATTAAAATATCTTCCTGGAATGTCACATCTAAAAGAAAAAGTAGAGGAATCTCTTGAAAGTAGCAATATATTTAAGAAGCAAAAAGCCATTATCAGCTCAATGACAAAAAAAGAAAAAATTTTTCCTGACATAATAAAAGCATCAAGGAAGATTAGAATCTCAAAGGGTTCTGGAACCTCTGTTCAAGATATTAATAAATTGCTAAAGCAATTTAAAAAAATGAGCCAAATGATGAAAAAAGTTGGTAAAAACAGAGAACTTGAAAGCCTAATGAAATCTGGACAAGCAGGTGACATTAGCTCAATACTAAACAAAAACAAGCCATTTTAAAAACTTAAAAGAAAGGAAAAAAATGTCAGTAGCATTAAGATTATCAAGGGGAGGGTCAAAGAAAAGACCATTCTTTAGAATAGTTGCAGCAGATATAAGAGCACCTAGAGACGGGAGGTTTCTTGAAAGACTAGGTACCTACAACCCAATGAAAAATAAAGATGACCCCCAAAGGATAACCCTTAACATTGAAAGAATAAAGTATTGGTTATCCGTGGGCGCCAAACCCACTGAAAGAGTCCAAAAATTTTTAGCTAATGAAAAGTTGGCTGATAAGCCGTTAATTTCTAAACAAACAAAGCAACATAAGCCTAGAAAGAAAACTTTAGAGAAAATTAAATTAAAAGAAGAAAAAGTTAAAGCAAAACAGGACATGAAAAAGGCAGCAGAAGCTGCACCGCAACCTGCAACTGCTGAAAAGCCAGCTGAACCCACACCACAACCTGCAACTGTTGAAAAGCCAGCTGAACCCACACCACAACCTGCAACTGCTGAAAAACCAACTGAACCCNCACCACAACCTGCAACTGCTGAAAAACCAACTGAACCCGCACCACAACCTGCAACTGCTGAAAAATCAGCTGAACCCGCACCACAACCTGCAACTGCTGAAAAATCAACTGAACCCGCACCACAACCTGCAACTGCTGAAAAATCAACTGAACCCGCACCGCAACCTTCAGCTAACAATAAACCATCTGAAATAAACAAAAGTGAAAATAGTGGTGAAAAAAAATAATGGTAAAAAGTCAGATATTGATAAACCAATAAAGCAACAAAATGTAGTTGTTGCTAAGTTTGGAAAAGCAATTGGTTTAAAAGGAAAGTTACTTGTACATAGCTATTTTACAACACAATCGGATATTCTCAAGTTTGAGAAATTTAGTGTTGATGAAAAAGATGATATTCTTGTTAAATTAGAAAAAAAAGATAAAAAAATACATGCCAAAATAGTAAAAATTGAAACAGTTGAAGAGGCTAAAGTTTTCACTGGAAAGCTTATTTATCTTAACAAAAAATATCTTCCAAAACTTAAACCAAACCAATTTTACTTTTCTGAACTTGAACAGATGAAAGTTTTAATTAACAGAAAAAAAGTTGGTTATGTAAAGCATGTATACGCCCATGGCGCAGGTGAATATCTTGAAATTAAGCGTAACAATGACGAGTTGCTAGTTCCATTTAACTTTGATCACATTGAAAAAATAAATCTGAAAAAAAAAGAGTTACATTTAAGTGCAAATTATTATGAAATTTAAAATATTAACACTTTTTCCTGAAATGTTTCCTGGTCCTATCAGTCATTCAATCATAGGGAAAGCGTTAAAAAAAAAAAAATTTCACTTAGAAACTGTCAATATAAGAAACTTTTCAATTAATAATGCAAAAACAGTTGACGACTCACCTTTTGGTGGTGGTGCAGGAATGATTATGAAACCTGATATTCTTCAGAATGCCTTAACTTTTGCAAAAAGAGGAGTTAAAAAAAATTGTAAAATTTTTTCTTTTTCTCCAAGTGGCACAAAAATTACTCAGAGTTTTATAAAAAATTTAGTGAGCTCTGAAGAAATTATTTTAATTTGTGGAAGATATGAAGGAATTGATCAAAGGTTTATTGATTACAATGAAATCGAGGAAATATCAGTTGGAGATTATATTCTCTCTGGTGGAGAAATAGCTTCTTTTATTTTAATTGATGCTTGCGTAAGATTAATTCCTGAAGTATTAGGTAATAGTAAAAGTTTAAGATCTGAAAGTTTCAATGACTATTTATTGGAATATTCACAGTACACCAAGCCTTCCATTTGGAAAAAGCTCAAAGTACCAGATGTTCTGTTGACAGGTAATCATAAAAAAATTTCAGATTGGAGATTGAATAATTCGCTAGAAAAAACTAAAAAGATAAGACCTGATTTATACAAATTATTTGTGAAAGAAAAAAAGAGATAGTTATGAATAACATATTAGAAAATTTTGAAAAAGATCAAATGCAACAACTAATGTCTGGAAAGACTTATCCTGAATTCAACTCAGGAGACACATTAAAAGTTCATCTTAAAGTTAAAGAAGGTGAAAAAGAAAGGATTCAAGTTTTTGAAGGTGTTTGTATAGCAAAAAAGAACGCGGGTGTTAACTCTTCATTTACTGTAAGAAAAATTTCTTACGGAGAAGGAATAGAAAGAGTTTTACCTTACTTTTCTCCTCAAATAAGTAAAATAGAAGTTGTTAAGAAAGGTGACGTAAGGCGTTCAAAGCTTTACTACCTTAGGGGTAGAAGCGGAAAATCTGCCCGTATAGCTGAAAAAAATATATATGTTGATAATAATAATCTTAAAAAAAATGACACCAATGCGGGGATAAAAAAAACTGTTGAAGTTTCTGAAAAAAACGCCAAAGATGAAAAAAATTCATTAATTGATTCTAGCAAAAAAATAGAATCTTTGAAAAATGATGGTTCAGAAAAAAAAGAAACGTTGAATAAAGAAACTAATAAAAAAACAGCAAACCCTTCATTGGAGAAAAAAAAATAGTTTAAAATTTGTTGAAATGAAACCTCAAACCATATTTGACAAAATTTGGAATAACCATCTTGTAGAAAAACAAGAAGATGGTACTTGCTTGATCTATATAGATAGGCATTTAGTTCACGAAGTCACAAGTCCGCAAGCTTTTGAAGGACTAAGAAATAGTGGCAGAGAAGTCAGAAAACCGAACTATACTTTTGCTGTAGCAGATCATAATGTTCCAACCTCAGATAGATCAGAAGGCATAAAAAATAAAGAGAGCAGAATTCAGGTAGAGACCCTTGAAAAAAATTGTAAGGATTTCGGGGTAACACTTTTTCCGTTACTAGATAAAAGACAGGGAATTGTTCATATTGTTGGACCTGAACAAGGAATAACCCAACCTGGAATGACCATAGTTTGTGGGGATAGTCATACAGCAACACACGGTGCATTCGGTGCATTAGCCTTTGGAATTGGAACAAGTGAAGTAGAGCACGTCTTGGCAACACAAACATTAATTCAAAAACCAGCTAAGAACATGAGAATTTCAGTTGAAGGACAAGTTAGCCCAAGTGTCACCTCAAAAGATATTATTTTAAATATTATTGGAAAAATTGGAACAGCAGGAGGCACTGGTTATGTGATTGAATATTCTGGAGATGCAATAAAAAATCTATCAATGGAGGGTAGAATGACTATTTGTAATATGAGTATTGAGGGAGGCGCGCGAGCTGGGTTAATTGCACCAGATGAAAAAACATTTAGTTATATAAAAAATAGACCATATGCTCCTAAGAATAAAGATTGGGCTAAAGCAGTAAATTTTTGGAAAAAATTAATATCTGACCCAGACTCTAAATATGACAAAGAAGTAAAGATTAAGGCAAGTTCTATAGAACCTCAGGTTACATGGGGTACAAGTCCTCAGGATGTTGCACCGATTAACGGTTATATTCCTGATCCTAAAAATACTAAGGATGAGAATAGAAAGAGGGCAATTTTAAGATCATTAGATTACATGGGACTCAAACCAAATCAAAAAATACGTGACATAAAAATTGACAGAGTTTTTATAGGCTCATGCACGAATGGCAGAATAGAAGATTTAAGAGAGGTAGCAAAAGTTGTTAACGGCAAAAAGGTTATAGTTAATGCGATGATTGTCCCAGGATCGGGGTTAGTTAAACAACAAGCAGAAAAAGAAGGTTTAGACAAGATTTTAAAAAATGCTGGTTTCGACTGGCGAGAACCTGGTTGTTCCATGTGCTTAGCAATGAATCCCGATCAACTAAAGCCTATGGAAAGGTGCGCGTCAACTTCTAATCGAAACTTTGAAGGAAGACAAGGAAGACTAGGAAGAACACATTTAGTTAGCCCAGCAATTGCAGCTGCATCAGCTATCAAAGGTAAACTTAGTTTGGTGGAGGATTTATAAGTGAAAAAATTTGAAAAAATATTTGGAATTGCTGCTCCTCTTCCTATGATAAATATTGACACGGACATGATTATTCCAAAACAGTTTTTAAAAACCATTAAAAGATCAGGCCTAGGTAAAAATTTATTTCATGAATTAAGGTATGACTTAAAAGGAAATATCAGAAATGATTTCGTTTTAAATTGGGATCCCTACAATAATGCTATAATTCTTATAACTGGAGAAAACTTTGGCTGTGGAAGTAGTAGAGAACATGCGCCATGGTCACTTCTTGATTTTGGGTTTAGATGCATAATTGCACCAAGTTTTGCTGACATTTTTTTTAATAATTGTTTTAAAAACGGAATACTCCCAATCAAACTTAAACAGCAAGAAGTAGATTATTTAATAAATGAAGCTGAACAACAAAATAAACTTACAGTGGATTTACCAAATCAATTAGTTTCATCAGAAAAGAAGAAGTTTTTTAAGTTCGATGTTGATCCCTTCAGAAAAAAATGCCTTCTTGAAGGTTTGGATGACATTGCTCTAACTCTAAAAAAATCAAATAAAATAAATGACTACGAAGCTCGCGTCGAAAAAGACAATCCTTGGATAACTCTCTAAGAATAATAAAATAAATATAAAACACTAAATGAAAAAAAAAATCAGTATTTCACTTCTACCCGGCGATGGTATTGGTCAAGAAATTTCTATTGAGGCAAAAAAAATTCTTAATTGGATCGACCAGAATACTGAATTAGGCCTTGATTGTTTTGAAGAGTTAGTTGGAGGCGCATCAATCGATAAACATCAAACTCCACTACATGATAACACTCTAGAGAAATTAAAAAAATCTGATGCAATAATACTTGGTGCCGTAGGTGGTCCAAAATGGGAGAAACTGCCTTTTGATTTGAGACCAGAACGTGGTTTGTTAAAAATAAGAAAAGAACTAGATCTATTTGCTAATTTTAGGCCAGCAATTGTATTTGACTCCCTTATTAATTCATCATCTTTAAAACCTGAAATAATAAAGAATCTTGATATTCTAATTATAAGAGAATTAACTGGCGGGATTTATTTTGGAGAACCAAGAGGAGTAGAAAGAATAAACAAAAAAATTTCAAAAGGATTTAACACGCTTGTTTATACTACACCAGAGATAGAAAGAATTGCGGAAGTTGCATTTGAAGCAGCACGTGAAAGAGGAAGAAAATTATGTTCTGTTGATAAAGCAAATGTTTTGGAGTCTACAGAACTCTGGAGAGAAATAATTATTTCAACAAGTAAAAAGTTTCCTGACGTTCAGCTTTCTCACATGTATGTAGACAATGCATCGATGCAACTAGTAAGAAACCCTAAACAATTTGATGTGATTGTTACAACTAATATGTTTGGTGACATATTGTCAGATTGTGCATCTATGCTTACTGGATCTCTTGGAATGCTACCCTCAGCTTCAATTGGTTATGACAACTCTGGAAATAAAAAAGCTATGTACGAGCCCGTTCACGGTTCTGCTCCAGATATTTCGGGAAAAGGAGTTGCCAACCCTTTAGCAATGATATTGAGTGTTGGAATGATGTTCAAATATTCTTTTTCTAGAGGTGACATTTCTGATTTAATATCTAAAGTAGTTAATTCAATCCTTGAAAAGGGTTATAGAACAAAAGATATTAACGACCATAATTGCAAAGAAGTTTCAACAAGTGAAATGGGTGATTTAGTTTTAAAGGAATTAAAAAATGAAAAAATATAACGTTGCTGTCGTAGGTGCAAGCGGGAATGTAGGGAGAGAAATTCTCAATATTCTGCACTTCAGATCCTTCCCAATTCAAGAAACACACGCACTGGCGTCATCTAAATCCGAGGGCCAAAAAATTATTTATGGTGATGACAAAGAAACTTTTATCAAAAATTTAGAAACATTTGACTTTAAAAACATAGATATTGTTTTTTCGTCAGCTGGATCAGAGGTATCAAAAAAGTTTATACCAAAGGCAATCAAATCCGGTGCTATAATTATTGATAACACCTCATGCTTCAGAATGCACAAAGATGTTCCACTTATTGTTCCAGAAGTGAATCTAGAGCACTTAAAAGACTTTAAAAAAAAGAAAATTATCGCAAATCCAAATTGCTCAACAATTCAAATGGTAATGGCATTAAAACCAATACATGATCTATTTGAAATAAAAAAAATAGTCGTTTCTACTTATCAATCTACCTCTGGAGCAGGAAAAGAGGCTATGGATGAATTGTTTTATCAAACTTTGGATGTTTACAAAAACAAACAATTAGTCCCTAAAGTTTTTTCAAAAAGAATCGCCTTTAATTTAATTCCTCACATCGATGACTTTCTTGAAACTGGCGACACAAAAGAAGAAAAAAAAATGATAGATGAGACACAAAAAATTCTTAGCTCAAAAATAGAAATTTTTGCAACATGTGTTAGAGTTCCTGTTTTTGTTGGACATGCTGAATCTGTTTTTATTGAAACAAAGAAAAAAATAGATTTAAAAAAATTAATTGTTAAAATCAAAAATTTTTCAGGATTAAGTCTTGTGGATGAAAAAATTGATGGTGGATATGTCACACCAGATGAATCAGCAGGTGAAGACGAAGTTTTTATAAGTCGAATGAGAATAAAAAATGATTTTAATATTGGTTTGTGGGTTGTAGCAGATAATCTTAGAAAAGGTGCTGCACTTAATTCCATACAAATTGGTGAAGCTTTAATAAAGAATTTTTTAAAATGACAAAAAATTTTAAAAGTAGATATTTTGAAGATTATAAACTTGATGAAACCATTAATCATAGTGTTCCAAGAACTATTACCAATGGTGATGTTTCCTTATATTTAGCGACAACAGGAAGTAGGTTTTCGTTAAATTATTCCAAGGATTTTGCTAAAAAATTAGGGTTTGAAAGACAACCTCTGGATGACATTTTAGTTTTTCATATGGTATTTGGTAGAACCGTACCTGATCTCTCATTAAATGCCATTGCAAACTTAGGGTACGCAGATGTACGGTTTTGTAAACCAGTATTTGAAGGAGATACAGTATCGGCAAGCTCTCAAATAATCGGATTAAAAGAAAACTCAAATGGTAAAACTGGGACTGTATATGTAAAATCAACAGGCAAAAATCACAATGGTGAAATAGTTTTATCTTATTATAGATGGTTAATGATGAGGAAAAAGAAAAGTGGAATGATTGACTCTTTTAAAAATACTGTCCCCGATTTACCTGAAAAAGTTGAATCAAAAAATTTTGAAATCTCAGATTCTTTGAACTTAAATAATTGGTCATCTGAAATTACAGGAAGTGATTTTTATTTTGATGACTACAATATTGGAGAAGAAATAGATCATCTAGATGGACAAACCATTGAGGAGGCTGAACATCAATTGGCCACAAGATTATATCAAAATAATGCAAGAGTTCATTTCAATCATCATATAGAAAAAGATGGAAGATTTGGCAAAAGAATAATTTATGGGGGATATATAATTTCACTGGCCAGGGCTATAAGTTGTAATGGTCTTGCTAATGCTTTCAAAATTGTTGCAATTCACTCAGGCAAACATTCCTCTCCAACTTTTTCTGGTGATACAATCTATGCATGGTCCAAAATTTTGGAAAAAGAAAAAATAAATGAAAAAATTGGAACCTTAAAAATTAGAACACTTGCTTCAAAAAATAATCCTAATATGAACTTTCCTGATTCTAAAGAACTAACTGAAAACATTGTTTTAGATCTTGTTTACTCAGTATTAATACCAGCTAAATAAAATGAAAAAATCAGAACTTCCAATTTCGCCTCACTTACAGATATATAAGCCACAAATTACATCAATCCTATCAATTACTCATAGAATAACAGGTTTATGTTTGAATTTTTTAATTCTTTTTGTGAGTCTTTGGTTATTATCACTCTCTCTTGGTGAAAATGTTTATAGTTATTTTATAGTTTTTTCTAATACGATTTTTATGAAGCTAATAATGTCAATTAGTATATTTGGTCTCTCGTACCATGCAATGAATGGTATAAGACATATCTTTTGGGACTTTGGTTTTTTTTTAAATAACTCATCTGCTTTAATTTCGGGAATCATTGTTGTTTTATTAGCATTGGGATTATCAACATTATTAATATTTAAATTAGGTATAATTTCATGAAATATAGTTATTCTACTGCATGGATATTTCAAAAATTACTCGCTTTAATATTTCTGTTTTTATTAATTTATTTAACTTTTTCTCTAAATAATATTTCTTTAAGTAATTACATTGAAACCTCTAATTGGTTTTCTAACAAGCTAAACAACTTTCTTTTTTTTATTCTTTTCACAAGTATTGTATTGCATTCTAATCTTGGTCTAAATTCAATTATAGATGATTATATTCATCAAAAAAAATCTAAAAAAAAAATAATAGTTTTGAAAAATAGCTTTTTAGTAATTATTTATATAATTGCTATTGTTAGTCTAATCATACTTATTTAAGGTTATTCTTCATATGGATAAAATTGAGAAATTAGAATTTGATGTTGTTGTTATTGGAGCCGGAGGTTCTGGTCTAAGAGCTGTTATGGGTTGTGCATCTGCTAAATTGAAAACAGCATGTATATCAAAAGTTTTTCCAACAAGAAGTCATACTGTTGCTGCTCAGGGCGGAATAAGCGCTGCCTTGGGGAACATGGGTGAGGATGACTGGAAGTGGCATATGTATGACACCGTTAAAGGTTCTGATTGGCTTGGAGATCAGGACGCAATAGCTTTCATGTGTAAAGAAGCTCCTGAAGCAGTAATCGAATTAGAACATTATGGAGTCCCTTTTTCCAGAACAGAAGATGGGAAAATATATCAAAGACCTTTTGGAGGCATGACCACTCACTTTGGAGAAGGAATTGCTCAAAGAACTTGTGCTGCTGCTGATAGAACTGGTCATGCTATGCTTCATACCTTGTATCAACAGTCTATATCTAATGATGCAAAATTTTTTATAGAATACTTTGCTATTGATTTGATAATGAATGAAAAAAAAGAATGTTGTGGAGTCCTTACAATTAATTTGCATGATGGAAAATTTTATATTTTCTCATCAAAAATGGTCATCCTTGCTACTGGTGGCTATGGTAGAGCTTATTTTTCCTGTACCTCAGCTCATACATGTACAGGTGATGGTGGAGGAATGGTTCTGAGAGCAGGTTTACATCTTCAGGATATGGAATTTACTCAGTTTCACCCAACTGGCATATATGGAGTTGGTGTACTAATAACAGAGGGAGCAAGAGGTGAAGGTGGTTTTCTTACTAATTCAAAGGGAGAAAGATTTATGGAAAGATACGCACCTTCAGCAAAAGATTTAGCAAGTAGAGATGTGGTTTCAAGATCAATGACTACTGAAATTATGGAGGGGAGAGGTTGTGGTCCCAAAAAAGATCACATCCACCTTAATTTAAATCATTTAGATCATAAAGTGTTAGAAGAGAGATTACCCGGTATTACAGAGTCTGCTAAAATTTTTGCCGGAGTTGATGTAAGAAAAGATCCTATCCCTGTTCAACCAACTGTTCACTATAACATGGGAGGTATACCTACCAACATACAAGGTGAAGTGCTTGATTATTCAACAAATGGTTCTGAGAAAATTGTTCCTGGTCTTATGTCTGTTGGAGAAGCTGCATGTGTATCTGTTCATGGAGCTAATAGGCTCGGATCAAACTCACTTTTAGATTTAGTGGTTTTTGGAAAATCAGCAGCTAATAGGTGTAAAGAAATTTTAAAATCTAGATCTAAAAACAAAAATATAAAAGAAGCATATTATTCTAAATCTATTCAAAATTTCGAAAAAATTAAAAACTCTCAGGGAAATAAATCTGTTTCAAAAATTAGACATCAAATGCAAGAAATAATGCAAAATTATTGTCCAGTTTACAGATCAGGAAAGCTCATGAAAGAAGGAAGGCAAAAACTTAGCTCTCTTATTGACGAATTTAAAAATATTAAAATTAATGACAAAAGTACAATCTGGAATACAGAAATTATAGAGGCTTACGAACTACAAAACCTTTTGTTACAGTCAATCGCTAGTATCGATTCTGCTTTGAATAGGAAAGAAAGTAGAGGTGCGCATGCTAGGATGGACTATCTGAAAAGAGATGATAAAAAATGGATGAAACACAGCATGATTGCTGTGAATGTTGAAGGTAAAGCTAAAATAAATTATAGGTCAGTTAATCTCAAAACTAACACTAAAGAAATAAAAACTATTGAACCTAAGGCAAGAGTTTACTAGCTTAGTAATTATGGTTGAATTATCATTACCTGAGAACTCAAAAATAACCAAAGGAAAAATCTTTGGAAAAAAGACCAAAGAATCAATCTGCTTCAATATTTACAGATGGAATAGAGAATCTGGAAATAACCCTAGCGTTGACAAGTTCTACATTGAAAAAACTAAACTTGGACCAATGGCGCTTGATGCACTGCTGTATATAAAAAATGAAATTGACCCAACTCTTACCTTTAGAAGGTCGTGCAGAGAAGGTATTTGTGGCTCATGCTCAATGAATATAAATGGAACGAACACCTTAGCTTGTCTTAAACCACTTCAAAACGAAAGTGAAGTAAATATTTTTCCTTTACCCCACATGAAAGTAATCAAAGACCTTGTCCCTGATATGAATGAATTTTATGAACAATATAAATCTATAAAACCTTGGTTAGAAACAACTAAAAAAGGTCCCAAAGAAAACAGACAGTCTCCTGAAGAAAGAAAGAAGCTTGATGGACTCTATGAATGCGTTTTATGCGCTTGTTGCTCAACATCATGTCCAAGTTACTGGTGGAATAGTGACAAATTTTTGGGCCCCGCCATACTACTTCAAGCATATCGGTTTATAGTCGACAGTAGAGATAAAAACAAAAAGAAAAGACTAGATTTTCTTAAAGACAAGTTTAAGCTGTATCGATGTCATACAATAATGAATTGTACCAAAACATGTCCTAAAAACTTAAACCCAGCAAAAGCAATAGCAGAAATTAAAAAACTTCAAATTAATTCATAAGTATTGAAAAACTTAAGCTCTAAAATTGTCAACCACCTTGAGACTCAAAATCATATAAACCCAAATGTATGCCAAATTCATGCGATTTCTCAGATAGAGAAAAAGCTAAGCAAAAGTTTGAAGCAAAAAGTAATAGAATTTTTTAGAAAAAACTTCATAGGAATATATCTTTACGGTTCAGTAGGTGTAGGAAAATCTGTAATTCTAAAGGCTCTTAATTTATTATTTAAAAATTCTGAAATATTTCATTTTAGCGATTTGATTTTTCACATTCAAAAATCAGAAAGTTTAAAAAAAGAATTTGATATAGAGAAAAAGCTTATTCTAATTGATGAGTTTTACATAAATAATTTAACGAATATTATTTTATTTAAAAAATTTTTGTCAGATTCATTCAAAAAAAAAAAAATAATTATTATGACAGGTAACAAAAAAATCACACAAATATATGATGATCCTGTTAACCAAAAATTGTGTAAAGATATAAAATTTTTTTTAGACCAGAACTTTAAGCAAATAAAAATGACTTCAAAGGTAGATTATAGATCTAAGGAAAATGCAAACCACAATTTTTTCTTTATAAACAAAGATAACGCTAATACTTTTCAAAACACACTGAGAAAACAACTTGCCATTACATCCATTCCACGAGATTTGATTTTTAAAAGAAAAGGTTATAAATTCACATTAAACAACTTTTATGGAAATCTTATAGACGTTGAATTTGAAAGTTTCATGAAAGAAAATCTTGTTTTTCAAGATTTCTTAATAATAGCAAAAAAAGTTAAAATTGTAATTATCAGAAATATCCCTCAATTAAATGACGACGTTAAGGATTATTCTCATAGATTTGTTTCGCTAATAGATGCGTTTTATGAGAATAAAAATATACTTTCAATATCGACAAGAGTAGAATTAGATAATATATATTGTGGAAAACAAAATACTATTGAATTAAAAAGAACAATTTCAAGGCTAAAAGAAATGGGGTCAAATACCTATATAACTAAAAACCTTAAAAATTTTGTTAAGAAATGAAAACACATCCTAAATCTTTCGGAAAAATTGAAGATGAAATTCTTTACTTAAAAAAACAAAAAAACGCTGTTATTTTGGCACACTATTATCAGCAAGAAGAGATCCAAGATATAGCTGATTTTATTGGTGATTCTCTTGATCTCTCTAAAAAAGCACAACAAACTAATGCTGATATTATTGTTTTTTGTGGTGTTAGGTTTATGGCAGAAGTTGCAAAAATTTTAAGCCCACAAAAAACTGTTATTTTGCCGGATATCAAAGCTGGATGTTCGCTTGAAGAATCATGTCCAGCAAATCAGTTCGAAGCTTTTAAAAAAAAATATTCTGATCATATTGTTTTGTCATATATTAATTGCTCAGCTGAAATTAAAGCTCTTTCAGACATCATTGTTACCTCTTCTAATGCAGCAAAAATTATAAACACTATTCCCAAAAATAAAAAGATCATCTTTGCACCTGATAGACATCTTGGAAATTATTTAAATAAAGTTACAGGAAGAGATATGATTCTTTGGAACGGAACATGTGTTGTACATGAAACCTTTTCAGAAAAAGAATTGGTCAAACTGAAAGTAAGAAATGAAAATGCCAAGATAATAGCCCATCCCGAATGTCCAGAAAATATTTTAAATTATGCTGACTTTATTGGTTCTACATCTGCTCTATTAAAATTTACATCAGATGACAACACACAAAAATTTATAGTTGCTACAGAACCACATATAATTCACCAAATGAAAAAAAATCAACCAAATAAGGAGTTTTTGGTAGCTCCAGGAAATGATGGATCTTGTTCATGTTCTAATTGTCCTTATATGGAGTTGAATACTCTTGAGAAACTGAGAAATTGTCTATTGGAAGTTGCTCCTAAAATTAATATTGATAATGAATTAATTCTTAAGGCAAAGAAACCACTGAACGAAATGTTAAAACTAAGTTAAATTTGCCAGTGAAAATTGAAAAGATTTCACAAGTTGCGGTAAAAAAACTAATTTCTGAATTAAAAGATGATTTGGGTAGTATTAATCTCAAAAATGACATAACAAGTAAAATCCTTCTTCCTAATTCGCTTGTTGGTAAAGCAGTGATAACAAATAGAGAAAAAATAATTTTGTGCGGACAAGACTTTTTAAAAGATTTTTTAAAACAAAGGTTTCCTATGTTGGCATTCAAATCAAAATACACTGATGGAAACGAACTTAATGAAAACTCAACTATTCTTGAAATTAAAGGAAATATAAAGTTTATTCTTTTGATTGAAAGAACAATACTTAACTTTGTTCAGCATCTATCTTCGATTTCAACCTATACAAGAAAGTTTGTAAAAAAAATTCAAGGTACCAAAACTAAATTATTAGATACAAGAAAAACAACAACTGGATTAAGAGTTTTAGAAAAATACGCAACAAAAATTGGTGGGGCGCATAATCATAGACAAGGTCTTTTTGACCAATTACTTATTAAGGATAATCACATAAAGCTTTTAGGCGGAATTGATAACACTTTAAAAATTATAAAACAAAAGAGTATTAAAAAATATATCATTGAGTGCGACTCATTTTTACAAGTAAAAAAATGTTTGAAATTTGGTTCCAATTACATACTTTTAGACAACATGAGGCCAAATGAAATTAAAAAATGCATTCATCTAAAAAAAAAAATTAAAAGAAAAGTTTTATTTGAAATTAGTGGTGGAATTAATTTCGAAAATATAAGTCTTTATTCAAATCTAGGAAGTGACTTTATTTCTTCCAGTAAAATTACTAATTCTGCTAAATCTGTAGATATTGGATTGGACATAATATAGAATTACAATCAATGAGTCATGATAAAAAAATCAGCCTTATTGGAG
>NZGH01000060.1 GCA_002690875.1 Rickettsiales bacterium | reverse complement strand
TTTAAAGAGAAAAAATAAAAAAAATTAATATCAAAAAATCAATTCAGTTTGTTCCTCAATTTCATCAACTGGAAAATTGCAAATTTCCAAATTTTTAAAATTGTAATAGGTTTTAGAGTTTTTTTCTAAAGTCACCAATCCATTTCTAGAAACGTAATCACCATGAAAGCCCGTACATCTCCAATTAGTAATATTCTCCATTTGGCATCCGTTATGTTCTCTCCAGATCTGTTTTCCACCTTTGTCATATCCTATTGCAACTACGCGTCTCTTGTCATATTCTGCTACGAATGTAAATTCAAATCTTTCAACGCAAACTTCACACTCCGAACCAAGCTCGCAAATTCCAAATCTAATTTTCATCTCTGACGCCATAACAAATTGAAATTTAGTTAAAAGTGTAAAACAAAAAATAAAATATAAAATTCTTATAAACATGACTGATTTATATCACAAAAAAAAATTTTTTCTAAATATCACTTTTTAAACTATGTTTTACCAAACCCGCACCCGCCTCGGAATATATGTTAAAAACAGTTACACCTAGATCAGCTAATTCTCTCTCTTCCTCACCAAACCTGACGACTGCTGAAACCTTACAATTAGATTGGATTTGGTTAATTTGATTGGCAGCAGCAAGATTACTATGGTGTTTTGGCATGGTTAAAACAACTAATTCTAAATCATTATTGTTCTTGAGATTTAACCAAAAATCTAAATCATCAGCGTCTCCATTCAATACTTTTCTTCCACACTTTAATAATGCTTTAACTCTTGTGGCATTGTGTTCAATTCCTACAATTTCGTCACCATATACCATTCTTAATTCATCATAGGCCCCTACACCAACTCTACCCATTCCAATTACGAGCGCTTTGGCTTTTCCTACTGACACTAAGGTGTCGTCTGGATGAATATTTTCTGCTTGTTGGATAGGAAGAGTTTGTTTAAAAATTTCGTAAATTTTCTCACAATTTTTTGTAAAAGGAGCTGCAAAAGCAAAACTTAAACTGACCGAAACTGCAATTACAACAAGCCAATCAAATGGAATTAACTGCATGTTAACCGATATAGCACCAACAATTAAAGCAAACTCAGAATATGTCATTAATGATAAAGAAGTAAACAAAGAAGTTCTTGTCCTAAATGCGAAGAAATTAGTTATCCAAAAATAAAAAAATGCTTTGAAAGGTAACAATAAACACAAAAGTAATGCTATTACTATTGCTTCAATAGAAAGTTGACTACTTAAACCAATAGACAGAAAAAAACCAACTAAGAAAAACTCCTTGATTGAAAAGAGAGAATTTGATAGTTCATCAGCTTTACTATGTCCAGACAATAAAACCCCAACAAGCAAAGCACCCAACTCAGCCTTTAGACCGATAAAGTTAAAAAATTCTGACCCTAATCCAAGTGCTAAGACAATACCGGTTAATACTAATAATTCATCATGACCTGAAAAATCAAGTAATTTAAAGATTACTGGTTTAATAAAAGGAAGCAAAAAAACCAAGAAAGCTAAATAGCCTGGTAATTCACCCTCAGCAATAGCAAGAAACAAAGTTGCTAAGAGATCCTGAATTATCAGGATTCCAATAACTGTTTGACCATAAAACGCAGTAATATCCCCTTTTTGCTGCAAAATTTTTACACTATAAACCGTACTAGAAAAAGAAAGAGCAAAAGCAATGAATAAAATCCCGTAATTAGACAGTTTTAAAGATTCGGAAAAAAAATAATTATTGCCTAAAAATAAAAATGAACTAATTATCAAGATTGATAAGATAACTTCAGCAAAAGCTGTACCATAAACTTCTTTTTTTAATAAAGAGGCAATTTTTAGCTTTAAACCAATTGTAAATAACAATAGATTTATTCCAATATTCGATAAAAATTCTATTTCTGTTGGAGAAGAAATGGAAAAAAAATTACAAATAAAACCTGCAAAAAGGAATCCAATCATTGCTGGTAAACCAAATAGTGAAAATAGCAATCCAAAGACAGTAGCGAAGAAAAAAAGTAAGATAAAGTCCATATTTTTAATTTTTTTTAAGTATTGTGAGACTACACTATCAGTGAAGTAGATAGAAATTTATGTTTAAATCTTAAATTAATACCTATATATGAATTACTTTTGATAATACAAATACATTTATTACTACTTTTACTTAAATATGTCTAATCAACTGTCCACAGAATACTTAACAAATGATGATGCAAAAATAGCTAGCGATTTAGCTAGAAGATGTGTTCAATGTGGTTTTTGCACAGCAACTTGTCCTACCTTTCAAATAACTGGAAACGAATTAGACGGCCCAAGAGGAAGGATATCACTAATCAAAGGTGTTCTTGAAGGTAATAAACCCTCATCAATTACTCAGTTTCATCTTGATAGGTGTCTTTTATGCAGAAATTGTGAAACTACTTGCCCTAGTGGCGTTCAATACGGAAAGCTTTACACTATCGGAAAAAAACTTGTGGAAAAAAAAGTAGTCAGAAGAAAATCTGACCAAATTTTAAGATGGTTTCTTAAAAATTTCCTATTATCTAAATTTTTTTCCTTTTCAGTGCAGTCAGCCAGAATTTTTCGCTTTATCTTACCATCAGTACTCAAGAGTAAAATCCCCAAAATATCCTCTAACTCTTCTAAATTTAAAACTATAAATATAAAATTAACAGCAAAAAAAAATAGCAGAAAAGTTTTGCTACTTACTGGGTGCGTGCAGCCCGCTTTGCTGCCTAACATCAATACTTCTACAATCAAGTTACTTAATTTTTGTAACATTGGATGCATAATTACAAAAAATACCACCTGCTGTGGAGCGCTTAAAGCTCATTTAAATGACAAAGAAGGAAGTGTTCTGCAAGCAAAACAAAATATTGATTCATGGTGGCCTTATGTGAAATCGGGTGAAATAGAATCAATCGTTGTAAATGCGTCCGCATGCAGCCTTGAAGTTAAGAATTATCACGAGTTATTTCCGNAATCATCTGAATATTATCAAAAAGCAAAAAAAATTAGTTCAATTGCAATCGATTTAACAGAAATGCTACCTTTTTTAGTTGATTTTTTAAAAACAAAATCTCAATATAAACAATCCTCAAAACTAGCATTTCATCCACCATGCACATTGCAACATGGTCAGAAAATTAATGGAATAGTTGAAAAATTTTTCAATCAATTAGGTTTTGAAGTTTCAATTCCAAAAAATAATTCAAATATATGTTGCGGATCAGCTGGAACATATTCCGTCTTAAACCCCTTAATTGCAAATACTCTTAGAGACGAAAAGCTTTACGAATTAAATAAACTAAATACAGAAATCATTATTTCATCTAATGTTGGATGTATTGCTCATCTTCAGAGTGGTACTGAAAAAAAAGTGATGCATTGGGTTGAATTCTTAGCTGATAATTTAGAAAAAGAAAATTAGTGTTTGAAGAATATTTTTATATTTTTTATCAGACTTTAGTTAACAATAATGAATTATTGAAAATAATATTCTTAACACTTCAGGTAAGTATAAGTTCAGTTTTAATTGCGTCAATTTTTGCTCTACCTTTAGGTTCTTTCATTGCGATAGTGAGATTTAAAAATAAAAAACTTTTAATTATTTTTCTTAATGCTTTGATGGGACTTCCACCTGTTGTTATAGGATTGATGGTCTATTTATTGTTCTCCAGAGCTGGACCTCTAGGTGAATTTGGCATTTTATTTACTCCTGAAATAATGATCATTGCTCAGGTTATTTTAATTTTTCCAATTATTTGTGCTCTTTCAAGACAAACAATTCAAGATCTTTGGCAAGAGTATGAAGAGCAATTAAATTCTTTGGGAGTATCTAAGTTTAAAGCAACACTTACTTTACTCTGGGATGCGCGTTATTCACTCGTCACCATTATACTAGCAGGGCTTGGAAGAGCTTTGTCAGAGGTTGGTGCAGTATTAATTGTTGGTGGGAATATTGAGGGCGTTACTAGAGTCATGACAACCGCAATAACACTTGAAACATCGAAAGGAGATCTTTCATTTGCCTTGACGTTAGGTTTGATATTAATTTTTATAATATTAATCTTAAATGCAGTTATCTTTGCCGTTAATGAACTGACTTCTAAATATTCAAAATGAGCAGTGTTCTTCCATTAAAACTCATAAATGTTTCCTACAAAGTTGGTGACAAAATCATCTTAGATAATATATCAACAGAAATAAAAAAAGGTTTGCCAAAAGTTATTCTCGGCCCTAATGGTGCCGGAAAAAGTTCTTTAATGAAAATTTGCCATGGACTAATCAACCCGACATCTGGATCAGTTTTTTGGTCACACCCCAAAACAGATAATTTTTCTACAAAACATACTATGGTTTTTCAAAGGCCCGTTATGCTAAGACGCTCCGTCAAAAATAACTTGCTTTTTGTTCTAAGAGATAGTTTAAAAAAAGAAAAAAAAATAAATTTACTAAAAAAAGCCTTAGAACTGGTAGATTTGGAAAGTGTCTCTGATTGTCCTGCTAGAAATTTATCTCAAGGTGAACAACAAAAACTTGCTTTAGCACGAGCATGGTTGCTGAATCCAGAAGTTCTATTTCTTGATGAACCAACGGCAAATTTAGATCCAGAATCAACTGAAAAAGTTGAGTATATTATTGAAACAATTTCAAAAAATGGAACGCAAGTTTTAATGACAACTCATAATATTGCGCAAGCTAAGAGAGTGGGAAAAGAAGTTCTTTTTTTATATAATGGTAAATTAATTGAGCAGCGAAATTGTAATGATTTCTTTTCATCCCCTAGAACTGAAAAAGCAAAACTGTTTATAAATAGCGAAAAGATAATTTAGTTAATTTTTTTACATGTTTTTTGAAACAATGCTTTAAATAATTCATCATCATCAATTGACCTCCAATCTTCAGGTTTAAAATAATCTTTAATAGGAAGACCACTTGAAAAATGACCGGAAAAGGAGACTCTTATCATTCTTCTAAATTCGTCATTTTCACAGTCAAATTCCAATTTAAATTGCCTGGAATTAATTTTTCTATTATCTTTTTTAAAATTTTTAAGGGCCCAAATACTCTTTACTCCTTTATCAACTTTTCTAATACTCCCGGGGTCAACAAAAATTTTTGCCTCTTCATTCTCAGCAATTACATTCCATTCACTAAAAACATGAGAAGGAAATAAAAAAAAGAACACACTCAAATAAAATATTTTATGCAATCTTTAACCTTTCAATTATTACAAAATAATAGTTTATAGTTTACATTGCTATAATTTAGTTTTCTATAAAGTTTGATCTTGGATAAAACAAATACCGAATTTGAAGTGTGTTTGCAAGGAGAAATTCTTTTATCAGATATTTCTGGTTGGAAATATTTCTTAAATCAAAAATATAAGAAATATCTTCTAAACTCAGTTTATTTTGATACGGATAACTTTACTCTTTTAAAGAATCATTTGGGATTAAGACTAAGATATGAGAGTACTAATTGGGTACAAACTTTAAAACTAGAACTTCCAGACCACAGCCGTTTTGAGTGGAACGAACATCTTGATAACAATACATCCAAATTCACCCCGAGGCTAAATCCTTTATTTTTCCCATCAGAGAAAGACCTAATATCCAAAAATTGTCATATTGGTAGCAGTTTAAGAGACCTTTATTGTAGTTTAAAACCTAGGTTTTACGTTAATGTAGAGAGAGTAACATGGAAAATTAATTTTCATGATGGCTTAATCGAGGTATCTATTGACCATGGTTTAATTACAAATAAAGCAAAAAAAACAACTGTTTCGGAAATAGAGCTTGAACTACTGGAAGGACCGCCCTATTTATTATGGTTGTTTGCAAAAAGAATTATTACAGGCTTCCCACAACTAAGATTTGAATTTAGGTCAAAAGTATTTAGAGGTTTTTTATTATTTGATTTTAACTCAGATAATTTTTTTTATGAGAAAAAAGCATACTTAAGTAAAAAAAATAACTTAAAAATTACAACCAAAGAAATAATTTTGAGCAAAACAAAAAGTTTTTCTTTTTTCGCTGAATTAATTTTACAAAATCCTGATAGTCATTTTCTTAAAATATTTAATCAAACTATTTTTGAATTAAATAATTTTTTTAAATGTTTAATCTCATCTAAAAAATATTCAAGAAAAACCCTAAAAAACTTTTACTATTTCAATAACCAATTCACTTATCTTATAAATCTTATTTCAGCAATCAATAAAATAGATGCGAAATCCTATATAACCCACAATCCCAAAAAAACTACAGAGCAGCAGAGATCGATTCTTCTATGGCGAAAAACTCAATTAGTTAAATTAAAAAAGATTTTATCTAATCCTAGAATTACCAAACTAATTGCTGATTTGGGGTTGTTTGCAAATACAATGCCAGACAAATTGGGAAATAAAGAATTAAAATCAACAATTTTACTAAAGAATATTTATAAGAATATTAGCTAGTATTACGGATAAAAAATTATTTATTTGAATTACTATCATCGTCATGATCGAGCTTAAGTTCAGATTTAACAATAATTTCCTTGGAGAAATCTTTTTTTACTGCAACGCCAAGTTTCTCAAAATCTCTAGCTTGTGTTATGAGATTCCCCTGGCCTTTTGTTAGTTTGTGCATCGCCTCATCATAAGATGTTTGGGCCTCAATTATCTTACTACCTACTCTCTCCATGTCTTGCACAAAATTTACTAACTTCCCGTGAATTCTTCCAGCACGACTCGCCAATTCTGCCGAGTTTCGGCTTTGATCCTCAAACCTCCAGAGTTGTTTAACAATTTTAAGGTTGGTTGTTAATGTTGTTGGGGTAACTATTAAAATTTTATTCTCAAGTGCTATTTGAAAAATTTTTTCGTCTGTTTGGATTGCAGCAATAAACGCTGCCTCCATTGGTACAAACATAAATACCATCTCCGGGGAATTTACCCCTGACAAGTCAAAATATGATTTTTCTCCAAGTTCTTTTATTCTCAACTTGAATGCATCTGCATGTTTTTTTAAAAGTTTTTTTTGCTCTTCTTCATCATTCTCGTTTACATAATCTCTGTATGCATTTGTAGAAACCTTTGAATCAATAATAAGATGTTTATTTTGAGGCAAGTATACGACTACATCTGGAATTCTTTTTTCTGTATCAACAACACCTCTGACTTGAGTTTTGTATTCATGACCTTTTCTTAAACCACTTCTATCAAGAATAGTTTCTAGAACGAATTCGCCGTATATACCCTGAATTTTAGTTTGGTGTTTAAATGCCAGACTAATATCTTTCATATTGCTAATTTCGGCTTTTAATTCAGAGTACAATTCGACTCTTTCTTTAGAAGCGGCTTTCTGTATGATTTTAAATGAGTCACTAAATTGGTTAATATCGGTTTTAAAAGGAGAGAGAATTTGCTCCAACCTTTCATTACTGAAATTAATAAATGACTTGGATTTTTGTTCAAAAATTTCATTTGCTAGAGTTTTAAATCTATTTGACATCACTTCCTCTGCAGACTGAAGTCTTTTATTAGTATCAACTTCAATTCCCAATTTTGTTTTTAAATCAATTATTTCACTTCTTTGTGAATTTATAAAAACTTCCAATTCCTTATTTTTTCTTTCCAGGTCTAATTTTTGATTTAATTTTTCTTTGTTTGTGGCAATTTCTTCTGAAAGATTTAAAACTTTTTCCAATAAATTTTGATTTTTTTTGTAGAGAAAAAATAAAGCAAAAACTCCAATAATAACCAAGAATATTGAAAATAAGCTTATAGATGAGAGGTCAAAATTCATAAGGTTTAATTTTCATATATTTTAATTTGAAAAAAAGAAATAATTATGGACTAATGAAATTTTAAAAAAGTAAGATTGTTAACTAGGTTTTTGAACGATTACATACCTTTCCACTTTGATCTAGTATTATAACTATAATAATTTTATATTCTTTCTTGAAACCAAAACTCTAATTGTGTACCGTAATTTAAAAAAAATGGCATAAATTTCAGTCTTCATCTTAGAAAATAATAGATAAAATTTTTTTTTGTTAAAAAGTAATTTTTTCTCAATTAGAATATGTAAGATCTTGTTTATTTGCAGTATTTAAAATTGAAATCATACGATATAGTATTTTAAATAGAATTTCATCGAAATGACTAAATGAAAAGAAGCCCTGTTACTAACAAAAAATTAGGTTTTAATACTAAAGCAGTAAGGTCTGGAACTTTTAGATCAAAAGCTGGCGAACATTCTGAAGCACTATTTTTGACATCCAGCTTTATTTTTGAATCGTCTCAGCAAGCGTCAGATAGGTTTGATGGTGCTGATAATGGTATGGTTTATTCTCGTTTCACAAATCCATCAGTACAAATGTTCGAGGAAAGACTGGCTGCATTAGAAGATGGAGAATCGTGTTTAGCAACAGCATCGGGAATGTCAGCCATACTTTCACTTTGTTTAACTTTTCTGAAATCAGGTGACGAAATATTAACAACATACAGTCTGTTTGGAGCAACAATTCAGTTATTTGAAAACATTTTAAAAAAATTCGGTGTCTCTATTAAATACGTTTCTTTAATTGAACTTGAGGAATGGAAAATTGAAATAACAAATAATACAAAGTTAATATATCTTGAATCACCATCTAACCCGCTTAATCAAGTAGTTGACTTAACCGAACTAGCAAAACTTGCAAAAAAGAAGAGAATAATTTCTGTAGTTGATAATTGTTTATGTTCACCGGCACTTCAAAAACCATTGCATCACGGTGTCGATCTTGTTCTGCACTCGGCAACTAAGTTCATTGATGGACAAGGCAGAGTAATGGCAGGTGCAATTATCGGAAAAAAAAACCTAATAGAAAAGATTA